>JBCBZF010001182.1:0-2052 GCA_039815525.1 Bacteroidota bacterium
CTGCGCTTGGGCAGCAGCACCACTGGCTGACCATTTTCTGCCTGACGAATCAATTCAGGATCAATCCGCACCCCTTCTTCCAGTTCCAGGCCCTGATAGCCTTTGCAATCGCAGAGCATGTGGGTTTCATTGCCACCACTGGACACGAGAGACATGGATTCAGTCAGGATTTGTTCACGGCCAGTGTAGCCATCCTGATTAAGGGCCACGAGGTAGGCTTCGTCTTTCACGCCATGTGGCGTGGCAGGAACCGCTGTGGCCGCAAAACGGGCCATTGCCTTACCGGGCTGGGCTTCCCATGACACCAGGTGCAGATAAGCTGAACGGGGGGTGAACGCCATTCCCACCACTGCAACAATCGGTTGTTCGGGCTGATCCAGGCCAAGCGGGAGGCTGTTGACCGCCGGATTGGCGGCATTCAATTCAGATACCAGACGGCTTTGTCCATCTCCATTCGCAAAAAACTGATCCAGAGCCTGCGCATATTGTCCATTGACAGCGGCCGCAATTTTTTCTGGTACAATCTGTGAGGCGTCCAGGGCAAATGCAGCATCGGTTTCCGCTTTTACCTCATCCGCTTCAAAAACCCGGTTATCCATATTCACTTTAAGGCCCTTAAAATTGACCCGGATACGGGATTTTAGCATGGGTACATTGACCAATCCACTGCCATCATAGCCGCCTACACCGCCACTTGCTGTCAAAATCTGGAGGTTGAAATAGCCAAGTTTGACCACATCCTGCGGACTAATGGCCAAGGCACGCTCTTCCCGATTGTCGACGACACCATAATCCGTACTGAAAACGGAGCAGCCTTGCGGCGCCGGATTGTTGACCAGGGTAATGCCGTCTTCAATTGGCTCATCTTCATAATACATGAAGGTGCTGATTTCGCTCAGGCCATCATTCTGAAAAAGGCGACTGGTGGGATGAAGCGAAGATCGCGCCCGCACCCGCCAGGCGTAGACCCGCTCGGGCAGTAATTGCGGCTCAGCCTGGGTATAAAGCAAGCTGGGAACCAAGGTGGTGGTCTGAAAAATGCGCAAAGAGCGCTCGAAAGCGTCATTGGCATTAAAATAGCCTTGTGGCAATTCGACCAATTCAAATTCATATTCAACCGGAATGGGTGAGTTGGCACTGCCGATGTGCATCGGCGCCCAACTGAAAATGGTATTTTGTGTCTCTGGATAGGGCAATTGCTCATTGAAGGCCGGTTTGACGATCTGAGGCGGCTGATTGAGCTGAAAATTACCTTGAATACAAAATGAATTGGAGACCGGAACTTCTCTTTCTACTCCATACAACTGGGCACAAATCTGGGTAAAACCTTCCGGAATGATCAAGGCGCCGGTGCCATTGTTGTTCGCCCCCACCAGGTTGGCCGGATCGAGATATTCATTCAACAAGCTCCCATCGATCTGCAACATCTGAAACTGATCCAGGGTGATTGGTGTGCCCCGAAAATTAGGGTCGGTCTGATAAATCACTGAACCGTTTTGCTCAATACTCAGCAGAAGTCGCACCTGAATCGAAGGCTCGGTGGGATCGTTGAGCATGGCGTTGAAAAACAAATCCTGTGGACGATCAGTCCGATACACTGCCAGATCCAGTGAGCGTGGCGGGACAAGAGAACCGGTCAGTTGAATCGGCCACACCTGCTGGGCAATGCCAAGATTGGCCATCCCCATCCATAAAGCGAGGATCAGGGCTGTATGCTTCAAAAAGGACATACTTTTATGAGTAGTAGATTTTGTCAACATCATTCAGATCAGCACTACGGGATAAAACATCATTGCTTCGGGGCTTCCCCTTTTTTCTTCTTGTAGCTAAAGTTGTACTGAATACCCAAGTTGGTCGTAAATTCAGAAAACGGATCAATGTTATCTGTAACGGTCCGCAGGAGTCCGGCATTTAAATTGGCATTTAAGCCTTTCCCAATTGCATAGGACCAGCGGAAGCGCCCCTGTAGGTTGGTACTATTTTGCTGGACATCATTAGAATTGAGGAAATAATTGAGGTCCAGTCCGATATTCATTTTATTATCCAGAAAAC
>JBCBZF010000795.1:0-3520 GCA_039815525.1 Bacteroidota bacterium
TCAAAGACAGGAAGCTGTATACGAAAAAGGCGCAGGCCCTCCCAGACCGCGCCATTCGATTCAATCGAAGAAAGAACGATGCAGGACCATGGCATGCCCTGATCCTGCATCCTTAGTGAGTGATTTATTCTACAGAAATAATCTGTCCTTCACCGCTGATATCAACGTTCAGAGCAGGCTTTCCTTTGTAGTAAACATTTCCAGTACCGCGGATGACAACATCCAGCAGATCACTTGCTTCTATTTCTGCATCACCACTTCCATCAATTTGGATGAAGGTTTCGGCTGTTGCCAGGCCGAAGGCACGGGTATTCCCTGAACCTTCTACTTTGAGGGTGTGTGTATTGGCTACACCATCAAGGCGCAGGTTGCCAGAACTCATGATAGAAGAGCTGATAGACTCCGTTTCAGTTTCCAGTACCACATCACCGGAGCCAGAAATCATGATGTTTACACTTGGTGCATTGGCGATCAATTCGACCGCACCAGAACCATTGACCAAGAGATTGAGTGGCTCTTTGGCTTCAAATGGCGTTTCGCTGTAGACATCTCCACTGTTGTTGATCTCCAGAGAAGACAAAGATTGGAGGTAAAGGTCAATGCGAACAGTTTTGAAACTCTCAAGGCAGTTTGCGTTAGAAATGACCAGGGTTCCATTCTCAACATTGGTGGTAATTTCTCCGATAACATTTTGCTGAGCAGTGATTTCAGCGTAGGCATCTCCAGTAGAATTGTGGAGGTATACATCTACCGGGGCTTCCAGGATCAGATTGCTGAAAGGAGCCTCCATGGCGCGACGATCAGTAATTCTTTCGCCTACTCCGTCAACACAGGGAGTAGCAACTTCAGGATCACAAGCAGTGTTCAGGAGCACGATGGCGAGCAGGGCCAACATTCCGGGCATACGGAAAAGGTGTCTCATAGCTTTGGTTATTGTTTTGGTGAATACAATCTGTTTCTTTAATTGAAACCTTTAAGTTTGGGGAACGGACCAATTTTTGAGCTGTTCCGTAAAACTGCGCTAATGACAGTGCGTAAAAGGGAAGGTTGCATGCAACCATTGCTGGCAACCATTGTCATTGAACTGAAACATGATTGATTGACAGGAAAACTTGACATACAGACAGCACTGGTTAATCGCTGTAAGGAAGGTGACCGTAAAGCGCAATACGAGCTCTACAAGCGCTACAGTAAAGCCATGCTCAATGTGGCCGCTCGTATCACCAACGACCTCATGGAGGCCGAGGATGTGCTGCAGGAAGCCTTCATTCGCGCCTTTCGCAACCTGGAAAGCTTTAAAGGTGAATCTACCTTTGGCGCATGGTTGAAAAGGATTGTCATCAATACTGCGATCAATCATATCAAGAAAAAGCGTGCCGAGACCGTTGATATAGATGAGGAGCGCCTCGAGGTACCGGATGAAGCATATCAACCGGAGCCAGTTTCGGGCTGGGAACTCGATCGGGTGCGCAAAGCAATTGCACGTTTGCCGGAAGGGTATCGGGTGGTGTTGAGCCTATATTTAATAGAAGGCTACGATCATAAGGAGATCGGCACCATCCTCGAGATCTCTGAAGCAACTTCAAAGTCCCAGTTTAGCCGGGCCAAGAAGAAGCTGAGGCAAATGCTCGCAGATGAAAAGGTAAGAGAGTTATATGATTAAATAAGGGTATTAGCTAAGGGAACATTTTAGAAACATTAGTATGCAGGATTCATTGGAACAGTTTATCATCGCACACAAGCAGGACTTCGATGTTCTGGAGACGGACGACCGTCTCTGGCAGCGCATCGATCAGGAACTGCACCGTGCGCCCGATGCTAAGCAGATTCCGTTCTGGGCAAAGACCTGGAAATATGCTGCGAGCATCGTCGCCCTGGTAGGACTGGCGGGTTTTCTTCTCTGGCAATATGGACCGACTGCCAAACCCTGTACTGAACCGGCTATGACAGAGGCACCCACATTGTTTCCTGAGGAGTTGACCGAAGTGGAAAGCTATTATGCTTCCATGATCTCTTCACAAATTGCTCTCATCAGCGATTATCGCAAGGAAGGTGTCTCAATTGACGCCGATATGATGGCTCAAATTGATGAATTGAATCGGTCTTACAACGAATTGAAGGACGAGTTGCTGCGGACTGAGGACAAAGAATTGATTGTACGGGAGATGATTAAAAATCGAACCCTGCAATTGGACCTTCTCAACCAGCAACTGATCATTTTAGAACGGATTAAAGAGTTGAAGTATGGAGACCAGATCTTATCCTAAGCAGCTTTGGCGGGTTTGGGCAATGATCTTGGTCTGTCTGCTCCCTCTGGCTGCTTCGGCACAGGAAATATCGCGGGTGATTGAAAAAGCCTTTGAGCTGTCACCTAATAGTGTGATCGACATCCGCAATAAATATGGAAACGTGGACATCAAAAACTGGGACGAAGATTTCGCCCGGGTGACGGTGACCATTCAGGCCAAAGGCAATAGTCCCGAACGGGCTGCCCGAAGGTTAGAAGAGGTGGACATTCAGGAACGCTTCGTCGGCAACCTGATCCAGCTTGAAACCCGTATTCTGAGCCAGTCCATTTTACAACAAGCCATCCCGCATGGGATCAAGGTTCACTACGACGTCAAAATGCCGATTGATCACTCGGTTGCAGTGGTCAATCGCTATGGAGATATCTATGTAGATGATCGAAACGGGAATGTGAGCATTGACCTCAAACATGGTAACCTCGTCGCGGAAAGACTCGATGGAGCCGAAAACCAGATCATGATGCGCTTCGGTGATGCTGACGTAGCCTTTTTTTCTGGGGGAAAAGTAGATTTTTCCTTCGGAGAATTGGTTGCCGGATCAGCAGACGTAATGGAGCTGAAAAGCAATGGTGCCAAGGTCTACATCGATGAGGTGGAAAAACTTTCTATCAATGCAAACTTGGGGGAGATTGAATTAGATGATGTGGCGCATGTCTCCGGACAGTACAAAGCCTCCCGCTTTCTGATCAACAATCTTTCCAAGAGCATGGATCTGAAAGTCGATGCTGCCCTGTCATTTGATGTAGAACACATCCACAGCGGCTTCGAGGACATCAAACTGAAAGGCAACTATACGGTGTTTAACCTTGGGTTTGAGCCAGATGCTGCCTTTACGCTTGATGCTGAATTGGACCATGCTAAATTTACGCCGCTCAACATGGATGACATGAATGTTGCGGTGGAGGACGGTGAAGGAAAGGCCTCATTTGTGAAAGCCAAACCCATTTCTGTGGCCCGAGTAGGAAAACAGGGACAGGTGAAAGTAGAAGCAAAATATGGCAACTTACGCCTCACCAGGCGTCTGTGATAAGCACCAAATAAGAATATGTAAGCCCGGCCAGATGGTCGGGCTTTTTTACTATGAAAATCTGGGGTTACCTCATACGTAGAATTCGGAAAATCCACGACAGGGGACCGCTGAATAAAAACAACGCTATCAGAATTCTCGTTAGGCCCCTAAGACGTTTAAAGGACTTGATGCCAACCAGAAAGCA
>JBCBZF010000117.1:0-9752 GCA_039815525.1 Bacteroidota bacterium
ATGCATGTCTGGCGATGGGTCTCGTCCTGCAAAGCGGCCAGAAAAGCTTGTTTCATCTCGTCATAATTGTTGCCAAAGAAATCCCTTAGACTCTGCATGCGTTCCAAGCGCTTGCGCCAGGCTGTATAAACGGGCAATGATACCGGACCATCTGCGCTCAGCTCTGGATCGACCACTTTTCTTTCCCATTCAATCTCCAAACCAGCTTTTCTCAGGAAATCAGCCAATTGATGCCCCATTTCAAAGTCGTAGAGATTTCCAGCTTGTGATTGTTGGTAAAAAGCCTGGAATGCGCTTTGAAAGTGTTGGGCCATTGGCCGATGTCCAAACAGATGGTCGATTTCCGTCAGGGCAATCCAACCACCAGGGCATAGAAAACTGCACCAATGCTGTAAAACTGGCAAAAAGTCAGGGAAGTATGCCGGACTGAAACTGGCCCAGATGCCATTCACTTGTGGCTGGGGAGAAAGTGCTTCGGAGAGATTCTGCAGATTGCCGCGCTCCCAAATGATATTGTCCGCAGTATGGCGCTGACGCGCAAAGTCCAGCACATCCGTGCTTCCATCAATGGCAATGACCCGCTTCGCCTGCTGTGCCAGCAGGGCTGCGACATCACCAGTTCCGCAGCCAAGATCCAGAATCAGATCATTGGGCTTGATCGGCAACTGAGCCAGATAAGCTTCCCAGTTTCGCCATTGCCGTTGGGCTTGGTATTCGTCTGAAAGTTTCATGATTGTGCAAGTGATACGGATAATCGTCTGGCAAGGATATATACCGAACGTGAAGTGTTGCGAGGAAAATAAAAGTATTTCACTTTTGGTCATACCCTCAAATTCCGTGCTCGGGGGAGAAGAACAATTCCCAAACCACTTTTTTTGAGTATCAAAGCCTTTCGCCAATTTCCCTATCTTATCCTCTCAACCTACTTCTTTCGTATGACGACTTTCCCAGATTTTAACAGCTTTCGCGCCCGTGCAGGTCAATCACTCGGATATTCTGAATGGGTAAGTGTCACCCAGGAAATGGTCAATCAATTTGCTGAAGCGACCAAAGATTTTCAATGGATACATATTGATGTGGACCGCGCCAATCGTGAATCACCCTTTGGTAAGCCGATTGCGCATGGCTTTTTGTCTCTTTCTTTGCTTTCTCATCTTATCGAAAGCATGGTGATGATTGACAGTGCCAAAATGGGCGTCAATTATGGTCTGAACAAAGTGCGATTCCCCAACCATGTTGCCGTTGGGGCAAGACTACGTCTGCAACTTGGCATCGGTAAAGTCGAAGAGGCAGCCAATAATGGCATCAAAATCTACTGGGATTGTGTGGTTGAAATTGAAGGGAAGCAAAAGCCCGCCTGCGTGGCAGAGTTTATCACGATGCTGTTTGAGTAGATATGGCCTCTCCCGCTGCTTTCCTTACGCAAAAGAAAGTAATATGTGAAGGGAAAAATCTTCAACAGTAAGGCTTTAGGTGAGTTCTTGTATGCTGGTAAAGTTGCATGATGAGAAACTTTTGTTTCAAAAACGAAAGGGCTTTTTTATCTTTGCAATACTGTTGCAAAAAATGCTACGCAAGTATTCACAGCATATTGGATTGTTAATGTTGGTTCTGATGGGAAGTACGATACTCCCTGTCAGGCACCTTCATGACTGTGATGCACACCAGCATGCCGAGCATGCCAACGCACCTGATGATGATCATGTGGAAACCGATTGTGATCTTTGTGATATGGTTTTTGCGGCGATGCACCCGCAAAAAGCTGATTTAATCACTGTTCACATCAACTGCTTTGTTCCACAAGCAATTCATACGCCTCCCACAACCACAGCTTCATTGATTCGCCTGCCTGGTTTGCGGGCTCCCCCGGTATAAGTCTATGCGCGACTCACACTCATTGACAATGATTGACAGGGTTTTGTCCGTCAAGTCGTTTGACTAGACTTAAAGGTTTCAATGAAATTTGTAAAACTTCTTCTTGGGCTGGCTTTGGCCAGCTTGATGCCTTCCACATTATCAGCTCAAAATGCCATCGACTGCGAAATTGAATTGCGTGGTCAGGTGATGGAGACCGATCATGGAAAGCCTCTGGCGTTTGCCCGTATCTTTATCAAAGAATTAGATCGTGGCGTGCTGACCGATTCGGTTGGTCGCTACCAGATCGATCATCTTTGTCCTGGAACCTATACCTTGGTGTGTACACATGAACAATGCAATCATACCGAGGAGCAGCATGAACTGAATCATCAACATGCCCATGTTGATTTTACCCTGGAAAATCTGAGCATTTCTCTGGACGAAGTTTCAATTATCGAAACCCGCCGTGATGAAGAAACCCAGGCCAATGTCGTGGTAGCCGGAATTGATCTGGTGAAAAAACAGGGACAAAATTTAGGCGAAGCTCTGGCAACATTGCCAGGAGTACAGACGCTCAAAACTGGTGCGACCATTGCCAAGCCAGTGATTCATGGTTTGCATAGCAATCGGGTGGTGATTTTGAACAATGGTATTCGACAGGAAGCCCAGCAATGGGGGTCCGAACACGCGCCGGAAATCGATCCGTTCATTGCGACCCAATTGAAGGTGATCAAAGGCGCGGCAGGCGTTCAGTATGGTTCTGGTGCAGTAGCTGGTGTCATTCTGGTTGAACCGGCCCCTTTGCGAGACAGTGCAGGTGTAGGTGGGAAACTTCACTTGCAGGGCTTTTCCAATGGACGGCAGGGTGTGGTTTCAGGATTTTTGGAAGGAAATGTGGGTAAACTTCCACCTCTGAGTTGGCGATTGCAAGGGACGCTCAAGCGCGGAGGTAACCTTCATACACCGGACTATTTTCTGGAAAATACCAGTGTTGCCGAAAAAAACTTTTCGGCTGCAGTTGCCTGGAAAGAATTGGATCGGGGGGTAGAAATCTATTACAGTCGCTTTGACACCCAAATAGGGATTCTGTTTCCTGCCCACGTTGGTGGTGCCTCTGATTTCCAGCGGGCGCTGGAAGCTACCCAACCCATCGGCTCCGATACGGTTGGCTTTTCATACGGTTTCCGAAGACCCTATCAGGATATCCAGCACCATCTTGCCAAAGGCAAAGCCTATTGGCACCTGCCCAATGTTGGTAAACTGAACCTGGTGTATGCCTATCAGTTCAATCGACGCAGAGAATTTGACAAGCATAAGCCGCGCGGTAGGGATGAAAATGGAGAAGACAAAGCAGAACTGGATTTTCGTATCAATACGCACACCCTGGAAGGTAGCTGGGAACATCTGCCTGTCAACGGTTTTTCTGGTCGTATTGGTGCTTTTGGGATCTACCAGAACAACTCTCTGTCGGGACGGCCATTCATTCCCAATTTTGTCAACATTGGTGGCGAATTCTTTGCCATCGAGCGATGGAAGCAAGGTAAATGGGAGATAGAGGCCGGTGCGCGTTATGATTATCGCTGGGTCAATTCGGCGCGGGAAGAGGCTGGTATCGATATTTTCAGCGTCCGGGCCTTTCAGAACGTTTCTGGTTCTGTCGGTGCGATTTATCGGATCAGTCCGTCATTGCAACTCAATGCAAACCTCGGTACCGCCTGGCGACCACCTCACGTAAATGAACTGTTTAGTGATGGGCTCCATCATGGCGCTGCTACGGTTGAGAAAGGCGATAGTACCCTGGGAGCAGAGCAAGGCATTAAAGGAATCATCTCCTTAAGCTATGCTGGGCAAAATGGTCTCAGTGCAGAAATTAGCGTGTATCGTCATCACTTTTGGAATTTTATTTACCGACGGCCCGGCGGTTTGGAGCGTACCATTCGAGGTACCTTTCCAGTCCTCCAATATGCAGAAACCCGTGCCCGTTTACAGGGTGCTGATTTGTCCTTACAGTACAACGCCCCTTTTGGTCTGACCGTCGGCCTCAAAGCAAGCTACCTGGATGCCTATAATATCACTGATGATGAGCCGCTGATCTTTATGCCGCCCAATTCAATAGAAGGAAGTTTGGGTTTTCAGGGAAACAATGGAATCAAACCATGGTTAAAAGTCTCAGTCCGACACGTGGCAGAACAGAAAAATATTCCCTTTTCCGAGATTCCAGAAGAAAGAGACTGGCTCCCACCACCACCAGCTTATACACTGGTTGGCCTGGATGCCGGAGCGGAGGTCCGTCTGGGAGCGCAGAGCCTGCAAGTCGGTGCCAGTGCTGAAAACTTATTCAATGTACTCTATCGCGACTATCTCAATCGTTTCCGCTATTACGCGGATGAGATCGGCCGCAACTTTTCAATACGTCTAACATTCACTTTTTAAACACTCAAATACTAAACCCTAGTAGACATGAAAAAAGGATTTCATATCGTAAGAATGCTGATGCTGTGTGCATTGGCCGCAATGGTTGTGACCGCTTGTAACCCTGATGAGCCAGAAGAAGGAGAAGAGGAAATTGACACTGTCATCCTCACTTTTGACAATGGTGGTCCGACTGTAACCTGGACTGAAGGGGAAGCAACGCCTACCATTACACTCTCTGCCAGTACAACCTATAATGTAACTGCTGAGTTCCGGAATGTGGCTGAGAACGAAAATGTGACCACTGAAATCCAGGAAGAGGATGATGAGCATCTCGTATGTTTCGAGGTGAGTGGTGGTGCAAATGTGGTCATTGCTGCAACTGACTCTGATGGAACTTATCCAATTGGTCTGGCTTCTGAGTGGGTAGCAGGTGATGCCAGTACTGGTACCATGATCCTGAAGCTTCGCCATCAGCCTGGTGTAAAAGACGGTACGTGTACCCCCGGAGATTCTGACGTAGAAGCAGACTTCGACGTAGTCGTACAATAAAGATTTGCCGCTGGCAACAGTGGCGTTTTTGTTAATGTGTGTGGCAGGTGTCCTATGGCACCTGCCTTTTCTTTTGTCAGAAATTAAATGATCAAGCCCTATCCCCAAAGCCAATATGTCTCAGGCCAAGGCGCAACCTATCAGCTTTCCAACTGTCATTTTCTAAAGCTCAAAACAATGATTACTAAGCTCCAATCAACATGAAAAAAACAGTGAACATTTGGACATTGCTGCTCTTTGCCGCATCTGTCATGCTACTGCCCGCTTGTAATCCGGAAGATCCGGATGGCGGCGAAGAAGAAATTGACACCGTGATCCTCACCTTTGACAATGGCGGCCCTACCGTAACCTGGACGGAGGGTGAAGCGACCCCGACCATTACGCTCGATGCGAGCACAACCTACAATGCGACAGCTGAATTTCGCAATGAGGCTGAAAACGAAGATGTAACTGCCGAAGTACGGGAAGAAGATGATGAGCACCGGGTGTGCTTTGATGTGAGCGGTGGCATTACGGTCGGCATCGTGGCCACGGATTCTGATGGGACTTTCCCAGTTGGTTTGGCCACAGAGTGGCAGACCGATGCCGCTGGAACGGGTACCATTATTTTAAAACTACGGCACCAGCCTGGCGTAAAAGACGGGACATGTACACCAGGAGACTCTGATGTAGAGGCAGATTTTGATCTGGTGGTGCAATAAGAAATTGCCGCTGGTCATCAGTGGCGTTTTTGTTAATGTGTGTGGCAGGTGCCGGGAGGTACCTGCTTTTTTATGACGTAGATCCAACCAAAAAACGACGGATCCATTTCAACACCGAAAGTGCCCGCTTCGCAACAGGCAAAGCGGGCACTTTTCATTTTATCTGCGCTGTCTAGCGGCGAATCTCGGCCTGCAGCTCTTTTTCCAGTAGCTGGAATGCACGCTGCATGATTTTATCCGCAGCCTTGTCGGCCAGCGTCTTTTTGTCATCACGCAGTTCGATAGAGACCAGATAGCTCTTTTTGTCATCCGCAATACCTTTGCCCTGATAGATGTCGTGCAGATCCACTGATTGAATCAGTTTGGGATTGGCACGCTCGACCACTGCTTTGATTTCGGCGAAGGAAGTATGCTTGTCAATGAGCAAGCTAATGTCGCGGCGGGTACCAGGAAATTGTGGAATGGGCTGATAGGTGATCTTGCTTTGGAAATAGGCTTTTTCTACCACCGGCCAATCAATCAGCATATAGTAGACCTCATTGCGCAGGCTAAACTGGCTGGTCCAGTCTTCCGAGACCTTGCCGTAGCGCAAGACAATCTGCCCATCCCAGACCATTTCCAGACCATATTCCCAGTCTGGATGCTCACTCATTTCGCGTACTTTCCCTTCAAAGCCAAACCAGGCCTGCATCCGCTCCACTTCTTTGGTCAAAGTACTGATGCTGGCCGTAGAGGCTTTTCCATCCCAGTGAGTTGGATGCTTTTGGCCACTGACGGCGATGGCCAGCCACTCATGCTCATCAAAATCTTCCTTTTTCCAGTAGGTTTTGCCAAACTCATAAAAGGAAAGGTCTTCGTTTTGGCGGTTCTGATTGTAGCGAATGGATTCCAGCATTCCCGGTAGAAGCGATTGACGCATAATCCCCAATTCTTCTCCCAATGGATTGAGAATATGTACCGCTTTGTCATCCCCAAACTTCACATTGACCTGTGAATTGTTCATGATTTCATAGAAACCATTGGCGGAGAGATAGTTTGCGTAGTTTTCTCTCAGTTGGAAACGATTTTGATAACTGCCAAAGCGCAGGCTTTGCTTCATCTCAGCGGGAATCTCCACACTGTTGTAGCCATATACTCTCAGAATGTCTTCGATCACATCGATGTCGCGCTGCACGTCTACCCGGTAGGGGGGTACTTTGATTTGGAGGAGATCAGCATCGCCGGGGGTGTCGCTCACAATCATCTCCAGATGCTGGAGAATGTCGACAATTTCGTCTTTGCCGATCGCTTTGCCGATTAATCGCTCGGCTTTGGCAACCGACAGACTCACATCAAAGTGCGGGAAGTCGGTCAACTGCACATCCTGCACTTTGGAGGCAGTGCCGCCAGCCAACTGCAGGATGAGAGAGGCACCCCGCAGAGCGGCTGTCTCAGTCATATTCGGATCAGTCCCCCGCTCAAAGCGATAAGATGAATCAGAGTTGATGTTGTGGCGCTTGGCGGTTTTACGGACGCTACCCGCATCGAAATAAGCAGATTCAAGGAAGACATTTTTGGTATCAAATGTTACCCCGGAATTGATGCCGCCCATGGTGCCAGCAATGCAAAGTCCCCGCTCCGTGTCGCAGATCATGAGATCTTTGTCCGGGTCCAGATCCCGCTCTACTTCGTCAAGTGTGATGAATTTACTGGGCGTCCCCATGGTTTTGACGATGATTTTTCCGCCCTTGATCTTATCTGCATCAAAGGCGTGCATGGGCTGCCCGAGTTCATGCAGGACGTAGTTGGTTACATCCACTACATTGTTGATAGGTCGCTGGCCGATGGCATGCAAACGTTTCTTCAACCACTCAGGAGATTCGCTTACTGTGACACCTTTGATGTAGATGGCAGTATATCTTTTGCAGCGATCATCCGCTTCGATGCTAACCGGAATGGGGTTTTCTTCGGTCAGGCTGCTTTTGTCCAGATCGATTTTCGGTAAAGAGGCTTTGGTCCGAAAATGTGCGGCTAAATCACGGGCCACACCATAGTGAGATGCACCGTCGATTCGGTTGGGGGTCAGTTCAATTTCAAATACGTCATCCTGTTCAATGTTCAGGTAAGCAATGGCCGCATCACCGACTTTTGCCGCCTCATCCAGTACCAGAATCCCGTCATGATCTGTGCCAATGCCCAATTCATCTTCCGCACAAATCATCCCCATGGAGACCTCACCACGTATTTTCCCTTTTTTGATTTTAAACGGTTTCGCATCATCCTCGCCAAAAGGATACAATTCCGTACCAACGGTGGCCACTGGAACTTTCTGACCGGCGGCGACATTGGGTGCACCACAGACGATGTTCAAAGGCTCGTTTTCTCCTACATCTACCTTACAAACACGCAGCCGATCAGCATTCGGATGTTGTTCGGCGGACAGTACATGACCAACCACGACACCCTGCAAACCGCCTTTCACACCTCCGACTGTTTCGACCTTACCTACCTCCAGGCCCAGCATGGTCAAAATGTCTTTCAATTCATCAGCTGGTACATCAAGCGATAAATAATCCTTCAGCCAATTGTAAGAAACCTTCATGATACGTCTTCAAATATGTGGGGCAAAGATAGCAAAGTCCCTTTTGAAAAAAATGCTTCTGCTTGTTTACCTCTTCATCCACATAGATACATATACACAATCAACCTTTACCTTAGCGATGAAATACTGCCTTCCCATTGCCTGCCTGATTTTCTTCACTGCCTGCTCAGTTGACGTGGAAAATCTGACCAATCCTACTGCTACCTATAACAGTCCGCTGAACAGCCAAAACTTTCGGGCAGAGTTGAAGATCCAGAATGTCAAAATCTGCAATGTCTTTCTGTCCATTGATGGAGGGCGTTTGCTACCGATGCAAAAATCCCCGGTCGGAAATCTCACCTATGAGCTGGATGTACCGGTACCAGTCTGTACTGAAAACCTGGATTTCCAGTACCAGGTCGAATACGCGCATGCCAATGAAAGCGGTTGCCCCCGATCCAAAACGTTTCCTGCCACCGGAAGTCATCGCATCAGCATTGGCAATCAGCCCAGGGCCTGTATTCGCCAAAACCTGACCACCAACCAAAGCTTCACGGTCAATACCACCCGGGATTTACCGGACAACAATCCAGGAGATGGCAAGTGCGAAACCGGGGTCCGAAATGCCAGTTGTTCGCTCCGGGCAGCGATCATGGAAGCCAATGCAACCGCAGGTCTGAATGCCGTGATTGTTCCGACCGGACGCTATACACTGAGCCGGACCAAAACCAATGGAAAAGAATCTGATAGCAGGCCGGAAGACGCCTGGGGTGATCTGGATATCACTGATGCGCTGGTGATCAGAGGGGAAGCCGGCAACAACATCGATATGGGACAATTCAGGCAGCCATTTGGCAATGGGAAATATTTCGTTGACAATCCCGCCGCCGACAACGCTTTTACAAAGATTGATGCCAATGGCATTGACCGGGTGTTCCAGGTTCACAAAGGTTCAGGAGAAGGTTTTGTGGTTGATTTTGAAAAAATCCAGGTCAGCGGTGGGAAGGCAATTGACCGCCCGGGAGGTGGAATTCTGAATGAAGGCATTCTCCGTCTGGAAAGAGTGGTCATCTCCGAAAACGAATTGGCCCAGCAAGGCGGGCCCGGTGGGGTTTTTTCCAATAATCGCGCCCTTCCTGGCATCCGCCTCGGTCTTCTTGGCCGCGGCCACGGCATCTCTGTCACTTCTGCATTGCTCTGTTTCGATTCGGGGCCTTTTGTACGTGGGGCTTATTGATCGCTGTGGCCTTTCGTACGCTGATCCCTTGTGTGTTGGTCAGCGATTCAAAGAACCTGTTCCTTGGACTTGTTGAGGAGAGCCGAGAGGACGACTGCAGCCTTCTCTCTCAGCTCCACCGGCTCATCAGCGTCGCCGAGAAGCTTTGAGAGGGCGGCCGACACGCCTGAAGCAGAGAAGTACAAGTCTCGTTTGAAGATCTGGAAGAAGAATAGGAACCTAGGAGTGCCTCCTCAGCGAGTCTGGCGGGACAGGCGGCCAGAAGGAGCCAGTGGAGGCGGAGGCCCAGCACTGCCTTCTCCCTCACCAACTCCACAGCTCCCCTCAGCGCCGTCTCTTCTTCGTCTGGGCACACCTCAGACAGTCGATCACGGTAGGCACTGCATTGTTTCAGAGATCCAATACCCAAGACCCACCTCCAGAGCATCAAAGA
>JBCBZF010000548.1:0-4918 GCA_039815525.1 Bacteroidota bacterium
AGATTTCAGATTGTTGCATCACGTCTTGCCAGAATTGGATAGAGGCCACAACTCCAGAGGTGTATTCAGCTTCTGCCTGACTAATATTTTGCGCGATACCCAGGCCACGTAGATATACTTCAGCCTGCAGAAAATGAACTTCTGCTGCTGTGATGATCACTTCCGGAATGTCTTTTTCATCCCTGATCAGGTAGTAATTCACTGGCGAGTAAATATTGCTTTGCCCCTTGAAATCAAAGCTCACATCCCGGTGCTGTTGATAAGGAATGCCCCCTGATTGCGGGGTTGTATCATTGGGAACCTGAGGAAAAGGTGCCCAGTCCCGGCCATTGTTGGTATCATAGAAAATAAAGGCACGTGGGTCAAAAATGCCGCTGCCGTCCGGGCTGTTGTCTTCTGACAATTGCTCCCAGATTGTACTACCCATGCGAAGCTTTTTGTGTTCGCGGAAAGACCAGTTTACTCCTTGGTTGAGCCAGTTTTGATCCAGTGGAGACATGACAACTTCTTCCCCGCTTTCAATCAAATCAAGGTTTCCGTCAATGATTTCCTGTATAATGGGGCCCGCCTTGCTGATATCTTTGTCTGCCATCCGGACTGCGTGCCGCAGCCGCAAAGAATTGGCAAATCGAATCCATTGCCGCAGATCATTGTCAAAAAAAGTATCAAAGCTGTCAAAAGAAAGATAAGCATCGCCGCCAGTGGTCGCTGGATTCGGATCAAGATTGATATTTTCTACTGCCCATTTCAATTCATCCATCAGGAAAAGATAAATCTCCTCCTGGGAATCAAATTCGGGGCGTGCAAAATCAATGCTTTCAAAGGCTTTCCCAGCGTCAAAAAAGGGAATGTCTCCAAAAAGGTCTGTGAGGCGAAAGGTCTTATACGCCAGTAAGATTTTCAGCTGGGCCCTGACATTGGCGGTTGCTTGCTGGTCGCCTTCAAAGGCATCCAGGCGTCTTTCAATGTCCCGGATATGGGCCAAAGCCGTGTAGTAGTTGCTCCAGACTTCCTCCGTTCCAAGGCTGAAATTTTGGAAGGTTTCAGCGGTCAGAGCGGCTTGTTGGGTGATCTGGTACAGCTTTTCATTGTGGAGATAAAACTGCTCATTCCAGCCCAGACGGAGGGTGCTGATGCTCTGGTTGAACAAAGGGCCGATGTCGGTGGTGGTTGGTGAAAAAGGATTACGGTTGATTTCTTCAAAATCCTTTTCGCAGCCTCCAAGGGCTAGCAGGATGATCAGGGAGATACTTATGTAAATTTTTTTCACCTTGATTAGAATTTAGCCTGAACTCTGATACTGAACGAACGCATGCCGGGGAACGAAGCCCACTCGAGACCTTGTGCGTTGCCGGCGCCATTGCTACCTTCTGGATTGATCCGATCGGGCAAGCTGGTGTAGAAATAGAATAAATCTCTGCCAACCAATGCCACACTCAAATCCTGAAAGATATTGGTCTTTCGCAGGAGATTCTGAGAAAATTCGTAGCTGAGTGA
Organism: Bacteroidota bacterium; assembly: GCA_039815525.1. Lineage (GTDB taxonomy): Bacteria > Bacteroidota > Bacteroidia > J057 > J057 > JBCAWW01. The sequence continues at coordinate 1,498 of JBCBZF010000548.1, forward strand.
AAGCTCTCTCAATTTGACCCATGAATTGTCGAGGATGCCAGGGGTAGACAGAAAGCGACCCCAACCACCTGCATTGGGCAAATACTTGAAGTAATAGTGAACAACTTGTTCATTTGGCGTTCCATCAGCCGTGACACCGGGCAGGACCACACCAATGTTGCGGGTATTTCCACCTGGATCAGTGTAAGGCAAACCGCCTCCTTCACGTTCAATCAGTGTAGATGGACTCTGGCCGGTTTGTTGTCCGATTACATATGAGCCGGCATAAATGTCGCCACCCCATTTGGTGTCGATGAGACTTTCGAATCCAAAGCCACGCCAACCAAAGCTGGTACGCCATCCGCCGATGAAATCCGGGGCCGCATTGCCAATGGGGACCCGGTTATCCGTAACCAGATAGTGCGTGCCTTCATCGTTCAGAATGGGCTGGCCATTTTCGTGATAGACATAATCATAGCCTACAATGGTGCCATATTGCTCCCCTTCCCGCACCGCAATAGCCGGACCGTTTAATCCCCAGATATCCGCCAATTCCAGAATATTTGCTCCATCTCCAAGCGAAACCACATTGTTGCGATTACGGCTAAAGTTGAACGAGGTCTGCAAAAAGCCATTGTCACTTCGCCAGATATTGATACTCAACAGCGCTTCAATGCCGCGGTTTTGCAGTTGGCCGGTATTGATGGTGAGCTGTGAAGCACCGGAAGAAGCCGGAAGCGGTGCATTGAGAATTTGGTCAAAAGAATTGATGGAGTAGTATGTGAGGTCCAGATTGATTTTATCTTTCCACAAGCCGATGGTTGTACCGATCTCAAATGAATTGGCCCGCTGCGGACGCAGCGCAATGGGGGGAATGATGGTTGGTAGACTGGCGGTTTGGCTGTTGCCAAAGCTCCCGGTCTGATAGACAAAGTCTACCTGATAAGGGTCCGTGTCAGAAGCAGTTTGTGCATAAGCAGCCCGCAACTTCAGAAAACTCAGTACCGGAGATTGGATATTCAAAGCGTCAGTCGCGATGAAGCTGAGAGATGCAGATGGGTAGAAATAAGAATTGTTGTCAATCGGCAGGGCGGAAGACCAATCATTTCTCCCGGTCAACTCAAGGAAAAGAAAATTGTCATACGAAAGGTTCAAAAAGCCAAAAAGCGAATTAATGCGCTTTTCATAGCGAACTTCCGTCGGCGTGGGAACTGAAAGTGGATCCTGGAAGTTGTTGAAGGCAAACAACCAGGGATTCACCCACGTCCCGCTTTGGCCTTTGAATCCATATTGAGAACGACGCCACTGGGTACCCCCGACCGAAAACTTGAGGTTGATCTTTTGGTCAAATAAATTGTCCTTTTTCGCCGTGATGAGAAATTCATTGTTGTTGACGCGGTTGCGGGCCAGTTCATTGGAATAAAAGCCTTCCAACAGACCCAGGGCATCAATTGGATCATGCCGGGTTTCGAATTGGTTTAGCGTGAAATCCAGCCCCAGACGTCCCATGGCACTCAGCCAGGGCGTGATTTGATAATGCAGTGAAAGCGCACCGATCAACTTATCTCGGGTAAGGGTGGTATTTTGGTGATAGGTATTCCACCAAAGGTGAGGCGGAGAAAAAGTAAATGGATAGTTCCCGTCATAATTATTACGGGTACCATCCGGCAGGACGTTGATGTCCCTTTCCAGTCCCTTATAGGACCGCGGCCAACTGTACAGAATCCCTTTGCCAAATGACTTATTGTTGTCATCGCCCAGAGTTGGGCTGTTGAGGCGTTGAAAGTTGATATAATTGAGGCTGATATCAGCGGTGATCTTGGATGAGATGTTCAGCCTGGAGCCGAGGTTCGCAGTGTATTGCTGGAAATTACTATTGGGAATGGGGGCTTCATGATCCTGTGCGGTAAAGGAAACCCTGATAGAGCCCATTTCGCTGCCACCGGAAAAAGATACATTATGGGTAGCAGTGGTGCCATTCCGAAAGTACTGTTTCACATTGTCAGGCTGGGGATCATAAGGTCGCATTTCTCCGTCCCACCAACGCACCATTTGTCCGTCCATTTTGGGTCCCCATGACACGCCTGTCGAATAAAAGCCAAAGAGTTCAGTGGTGGGTCGTCCAAAAGGCCCGTCAACCGTGTGAATTTGGTTTGGATATTGTAACTCTCCATTGGCATCGGCCTGTAGGCTAGGTTCCAGCAAGCTGACCGGGCCGCCACTGCCGTAAACATTTTGTACATCTCGGTAGCGAAACGGCTGAATCACTTTGTAGGTGAGATTGTACTGAATGCCCAGGCCTTGCTGACGAGAACCTCGTTTGGTGGTGATCAGGATGACACCGTTTGCCCCCCTGGCCCCATACAAAGCAGAAGCAGTTGGGCCCTTCAGAATGTTGATGTTTTCAATGTCCTCTGGGTTGATGTTGTTGATCGCTGAGCCCCAGTCTACGCCACGTCCAATGTTTTCCAGTCCGGGCGGATTCTCCAAAGGAACCCCATCGACCACGATCAGTGGTTGATTGTTGGCCGTGATGTTGTTGTTGCCCCGAATGATGATGCGGGTGGTGCCACCATCAATGCCATTGGGCGATGTGATTTGTACGCCAGCCGATTTGCCGCTGAGGGAGTTGAGGACATTGGCGCCATTGGACTGGGCCAGCTCTGCACCATCAAACTCTTCAGAAGAATAGCCCAATTCTCGCCTTTGCCGTTTGATGCCCAAGGCTGTTACCACCACCTGATCGAGGCTTTTGACATCTGGCTGAAGGCGGAATAGCATGCGTTCCTGACCTCCAACGCGCTGATCAAGTGGTTCGTAGCTGAGATAGCGGCATACCAGGACAGCATTTGAGTCGGATACAGTGATGCTAAAATTACCTTGTTGATCAGTCAGCGCTCCATTGGCGGTACCCAGCTCAATGATGCTGGCGCCCACAATGGGTTCGCCAGTCTCCTGATCTACTACTTGTCCCGGAACCACCAATTGGGCCTGGGTAAGTAATATGCAGATCAGGGAGAAAAATAATAGCGTAGAAAAATGTTTCATATAGCAGTCGTGTCCACATATTCGGTTTTGCGAATACTTAGCAATATAGTATTTGGAGGGGTGATGTCAATGAAGTTTTTGGAGAAAAAGTAGAATAGGAGAGCATAGATGAGGACATTTTCTTACCATTAACCATCAACTACGCAGATCCAATTTGCTTCATCCCTCAAACCTCACGATCTGCTCTTTAAAATTCTGTACCTTTGCCCACTATTTGTGGGACAAAACAGAAGAACGGTGTCTTTGCCGGAAGCCCAGCTAAATAAAAATATATGTTTTCAGTCAAAGCCGGCATGGTGGTCGGGATTAACTATACGTTGAAGAATGAAGCCGGAGAAGTGCTTGACAAAAGCCTGCCCAATGAGCCATTGTATTATTTACATGGTGTGGGGCA
>JBCBZF010001270.1:0-1758 GCA_039815525.1 Bacteroidota bacterium
GTTTGGGGATTGCTCTCGCCTCTGAGGCCCCACTTTTTGCGGGCCTGATCGCTGGAATTGTGGGGGGGATTGTGGTGTCAATTGCAAGTGGATCACCATTGGGGGTAAGTGGTCCTGCCGCCGGCCTGATTGCGATTGTTGTCGGTGCCGTCGCTAGTCTGGGATCCTATGAAGCCTTTTTGGTTGCAGTCGTTCTGGCTGGCCTCATTCAGATTGTATTGGGCTTGTTAAAAGCGGGCATCATTGGATATTATTTTCCGAATGCCGTTATCCGGGGCATGCTGACAGGGATTGGAATCACCATTGTGATCAAGCAGCTGCCATTTATTTTCGGCTACCCGAAAGACTTGGACGGCACATTCATGGAAAAGCTGGAGTTTATCAGCCAGTCCATTGCACCTGGTTCCATTGTCATTACTGTGGTTGGACTGGCAATTTTGATCTTGTGGGGTCTGCCATTCATGAAGCGTTTGACATTCTCCCGAATTTTACCCGGTCCTCTGGTAGCGGTCATCACTGGCGTTCTGTTGTACATCGCCTTTCTTGGGAGTAGCCTGGCCATTCCAGATAACCCTGAGAAATATACCCATCTGGTTAATATCCCCATCACAGATTCCTGGGCGTCATTTCTTGAGCTATTTACCCTGCCAGATTTCTCCGTTCTGAGCAATCCGGAGGTATATGTCGTCGCCATGACCATTGCCGTTGTTGCCAGTCTGGAAACCCTGTTGTGCGTGGAGGCAACCGATAAGCTCGATCCGGAAAAGCGCATTACACCCACCAATCGTGAATTGCTCGCGCAAGGTATTGGCAACAGTATCTCGGGTATGATCGGAGGTTTACCGATTACCCAGGTAATAGTTCGTTCTTCCGCAAATATTCAGGCAGGTGGAAAATCGAAAGCTTCTGCTTTCATCCATGGCATCTTCCTCTTGGTGACTGTTCTGGCGATTCCCAATATTCTCAACCTGATCCCATATGCCAGCCTGGCTGCAATTCTGCTCATGGTTGGGTACAAGCTTGCGAAGCCTGCTCTGTTCAAGGAAATGTATGAAAAGGGCTGGGAACAATTTATCCCTTTTATCGCCACAGTGGTCTTTATCCTGGCGACTGATTTGTTAATCGGAATTGGGGTTGGGCTGGCCATCGCAATTGCCCAGATTTTGTGGAATAACTACAAAGTTCCATACCATTTTGATCAGGAAGTACATGATGAGAAACCAATCCATATCCTGCTTTCTGAGGATGTCAGCTTTCTAAACAAAGCCAGCATCAAACATACTCTTGAACAGCTTCCAGACGACTCATATGTAATTTTGGATGCCAGTAAAACCAAAAATATTCATCCGGATGTGATCGAGATCATTGAGGATTTTCGCATAAACGCCGGCACACGTAACATTACATTTGAGTTTAAAGAGATGCCCCAAAGTACATCCGGTTTAAGCCCTGTTGCCAAATTTGGGCAGGTGGTCGCTGAACAGGTCTAGGATTTCGGAAGGCATTCCCTGAATGGTCATATTCAGGTCCGACTGATTTCCTCACAGTCGGACCTTTGTTTTAGCAGGCAAAGCAACCATCCATTATTGACAGGTATTCCGATCAACTAAGCATTATGCATCAAATCAGAGAGTATCAGGAGAAAGATCTACCAGCCGCGCCCCAGGCTCGCCCATGGCAGCCTACGCGGTCGAGTCGACGATCGACATGATGTGCCAGGAACTGGGCCTCGACCCCATCGAGGTGCGGCTCAAAAAC
>JBCBZF010000837.1:0-3297 GCA_039815525.1 Bacteroidota bacterium
ACGTCCAACCCCAATTTTGTGAAACCATTGTCCGAGACTAGTCTCATTAAATCCAAGTGCAGTATCAATGCCAAATTCATTGTAAAAACCTCTGCCAAAATGCGCATCTAAGTCTCCCTCGGTTTGCTCTGCACCTGCAAAAGAGGTTCCCTGAAAAAATACTGCTCTGATTTTCCCACTCCAATCGAAACGTGCCCCTCTGTAGTGCTCTGAGGGCAAGTCGATGTGAATTTCCAGCTGTTTGTTTTTCAGGATGTGTGGCATAAAAGATGTGGATTATTCCGCCGGAAGATCATTATCCGGCATAAAACATGCTTGCGTCTATCTTTTCAACTTTGCCAGTGCGGATCAGTTTTCCTTCCTTAAAATAGAAAATACGGCTGTTCCGATATGGATAGCCCAGATGCTCTTCCAGATTCTGGATCAACAGTCCCTGAGCAGTCTGCTTCGCCTCGATCTGGTACAATTCCTTGATCTCGCCGATCAATTGAAAATCTGACAGACGATATATCTTCAGTCTGTGTGGACCCGATAAAATTTCGTTGAAGACGAACAGGTACGCATCATCCACCAGTCGCCTGACGAACTGCCCCCTGGTGATCGCATCTGGAACTTCTCTTAAGTGCTTCGTTGAACCATCATACAGAAATTGCTTCAGCACCCGATTGCGGGCACCTCTTGCCCCACAGCAAGCCACATCACCGATATAGTAATCAGACTCAAGGTAAATCAGATAGATCTCCTCAGACAATTTTTGGCCTGACAAATAGCGCGCATCAGGATGAGAGAGAGATGACGAATTGACATCTGCTGGTAAGATCAATCGGCCCTTTTCCAGAAAAAAAGTATCTCCCGCGACTTCCAATTGTCGCCACGCCTTCTTCAGGTCTTTCTCTTTCTGTAAAAACAATTGAATCAAGGCTTTATCGGCATCACTGAGACGCTGATTCACATCCTTTGTCTCTCCTTTGAAACCATAGCCTTTTTCGTAAAATTTAGCCAATTGGGGATTGCTGAATAGATAGCCGTGTTTGGCAAATACATAATTCCGCATCAGCCACAGATCGCCCACTGTCATCAGACGATTTTCAGCTTTGGGATTGGCATGAAATTTCTCAACCGCAAGCTCGATGTCCAATACACTCATCTGGCCGAGAGAGAGGTTTCCAGCCAGTAGGATGAGGGTGAATAATATGATTGTATGTGTTTTCATAGTGTTCGGATTCACACCTGGATAGCACTCTCAATGATCCTGAATACATGCTTCGACTTCTTTCCTGGACAAAAAATCATCACAGAGAATCATCACGAGATCGCCGGCCTGAATCGGTTGGTCCTGGTAAGCCTGAAAGACAATATACCCTCTGGCTTTGGTCTGTAGCTCCATTGAGGCGAATTTGGTCGTCAATCTGGCAAATACCTGCCCCTTCTTCACCCGATCTCCTTCGATATATTGGTAGGCAATTTGATAGCGCTCATTTGCTTTCTTCCAATTCAGAGGCGGCATCATCATGCATGTAAATGTCTTGCCGGGAAATTGATTCTGTAATTGATCCTGAATCCGTTTTTCCTGTTCAGAAATGGTATGGCTTGCCTCTGTGAACCATGATGGAAACGTCTTTTTCCCCAAAAAGACGCTGAATATTTTTTCGATAAAAGACATATTCAATTCAATCGTAGGCAGACGCCAGATGATATATTGAAATCACTACCGCACAAACAGCATTTCCCGGTATTTGGGCAAAGTCCATTCCTGATCAGGCAACATACTTTCCAGCTGATCTAAAGCCGTTCGTAATTGATCAAAGAATGGCACAATCCGCTCCGCATGAGCAATCGCCAATGGGTAAAGCACCTCCTCTTTCTTCTCAATTTTTGCTCTTTCTGCTGTTAATTTTTCAACTGTATCAAGGACGATGTCGATTTGGGTCTGCAGGCTTTTGCTGAGTTTCGTGTAGCGTTTGTTGTTACGGGCAAGGTTCAGGCCGCCTACGATCACATTCATGAGCTGTTGTTGATATTGAACAGCCAGGGGGATCACATGACTCATGGCCAACTCTTCCAGGATATCAGCCTCAAACCGAATCTGTCCCAGATAAGCATTTAACAAGACTTCCTGTCTCGCCAAGATTTCATTGCTTTTGTACAGCCCAGTTCGATCATACAATTCCAGCGCATTGGGGGCAACCAAAGCACCCAGGGCAGCTGGCGTATGCTCATACACATGCAGACCGCGGAATAGGGCTTCACTTTTCCATTCCTTACTATACCCATCTCCGTCAAACAAAATGCTCCTACTGCTGCCAATGAATTCGCGCAGCATGTCTAAAATGGCGGGTTCTAAACTGCGCCCCCGATTCATTTTTGAGTCTACACGCTTTTTAAAATACATCAGGGTGTCGGCCACGATGGTATTCAGAATGGTCATCGGGAGCGAACTATTGGCTGAGGAACCGACCGCACGAAACTCAAATTTATTACCGGTAAAGGCAAAAGGAGAGGTTCGGTTCCGGTCAATGTTGTCCAGCAACAACTGAGGAATCTCACTGATTCCCAGGTGCTTCAGCTCCGGCAACTCAACGTTTTTCTTTCTTCGGGGTGGATTTTCGACATCATCGAGGACTTTGCGCAGATAGTCACCGACAAAGACCGATATAATCGGCGGTGGCGCTTCATGTGCCCCCAGACGTAAATCATTTCCAGCCGAGGCAATACTGGCATACAGCAGATCTGCATGATCATGAACGGCTTTGATAACCGCCACGAAAAAAGTGAGAAACATCAGGTTGTCAAGTGCTTCTTTACCTGGTGCCAGGAGATTTACCCCCTGATCTGTGTACAAGGACCAATTGTTGTGCTTGCCTGAGCCGTTGATGCCGGCGAAGGGTTTTTCATGCAGCAATGCCCGCAGATGGTGCTTGCGCGCGGTACGATCAATCAGGTCCATCAGCATGAGCTGATGATCAATCGCCACATTGAGTGGTTCGAATTGTGGCGCACATTCGTATTGACTGGGTGCCACCTCATTGTGGCGGGTTTTGAGTGGGATGCCCAACTTATAGCTCTCCTGCTCCAATTCATTCATAAAGGCGAAAGCCCGCTCAGGAATTGAACCAAAATAGTGGTCATCCAATTGATGTCCCCGGGCAGAGGGTGCCCCCATCACAGTTCGTCCGGTCAGAACCAGATCAGGTCGCAGCGCAAAAAAACCTTCGTCTATGAGAAAATATTCCTGTTCTGTCCCCAGCATTGGGGTCACCGATTGGGTATCGGGGAGGAAGTAGCGTGCAACTGCAC
>JBCBZF010000621.1:0-4426 GCA_039815525.1 Bacteroidota bacterium
GAACGTGACCAATGGAGAGCGCTTTGTGACCTATACGATACCTGCCATAGCTAATTCGGGGGCTATTGAGCTAAATGGATTGTGGGGTAAAATATGCCGTTCCGCTCATGAATGGGACTGCGGCCCTTCATCTGGCCCTCAAATTAGCGGGTGTCGGTCCGGGAGATCAGATATTGGTTCCGGATCTCACTTTTGTGGCCAGTGTCAACGCCATCCGATACACTGGTGCAGAACCGGTTTTGATCGATGTAGAGGAAGAAAGCTGGCAAATGGATCCTAGCCTTTTTTCCATGCGCTCTTATCCTCGACTGAAAGCCATCTTACCGGTTCATATTCTGGGTGGGATGGTCAATATGGAAAGTTGGCAATATCTGGCCGATTACCATGGATTGAGTCTGATTGAAGATGCGACTGAGGCTTTGGGCTGTGAATGGTCAGGAAAAAAAGCCGGATCATTGGGAAAAATGGCTTGCCTGAGTTTCAATGGCAATAAAATCATGACCAGTGGCGGAGGCGGGATGCTGCTGACCGATTCTGAATATCTCGCGCAAAAGGCCCGCCATATCAGCACGCAGGCGAAAACTGATGCATTGACTTATCAACATGATGCGGTAGGATACAATTATCGAATGGTCAACCTACTCGCAGCGCTTGGCCTGGCCCAATTTGAACAATTGAATCACTTCCTTGATCGACGCAAGCAAATATTTCAACAGTATCGCAAGCATCTGCAAGGTGTGGGAGACATCCGATTTCAACAGCACCATCAGGCCTGTACGCCCAATCATTGGCTGACCAGTATTCGAACCCACCAAGCCGACGCTTTGATCACGCTTCTCTTAGAGAACAACATTCAGGTCCGAAGAGTATGGACCCCCATGCATGAATTGCCCATGTATGCTGACTGTTCATTCATCAGTGAAAAACATATTTCCTCACAACTCCATCGCGAATGTATCAGCCTGCCTTCTTCAGTCAATTTAACTGAGGAAAGTATTTGCTATGTTTGCGATCTGATCAAAAGAATCTATTGATTGATATGAGTCAAAAGGCCCCTATCCGCTTTGCCATCATTGGAACTGGCCACATTGGAAAACGCCATGCAGAAATGATCAACCGGCATGAAGAAGCTGAATTGGTCGCAGTCTGCGATGTCCGGCCCAAAGAAGAATTGAACATTGAGCACCTTTCGGTTCCCTTCTTTGACAGCAGCGAATCCATGCTGGCGTCTGGTTTGGAATTCGATGTTGTGTGTGTGGCAACCCCCAATGGCTTACATGAACGACATGCCCTTCAGGCCCTTGAGACCAACCATCATGTTGTGATTGAAAAACCAATGGCATTGACCAAAGCGGGTTGTGAACGTATCATTTACAAAGCACTTGAGCGCTCACGGCAGGTATTTTGTGTCATGCAAAACCGCTACTCTCCCCCTTCTGTCTGGATCAAAGACATTTTGCGGGAGGAAAAGCTTGGTGCCATTCACATGGTGCAGATCAACTGCTATTGGAATCGGGATGATCGTTACTACAAAGCAGGCGGCTGGAAAGGGACCCGTGATTTAGACGGTGGCACGCTGTTTACACAATTTTCCCACTTCATCGATATCATGTACTGGCTGTTCGGGGATATTACCAATATCCAGGCTCGTTTTGCCGATTACAATCACCAGCACAGCACGGATTTCGAAGATTCCGGCATGGTCAACTTTGAATTTGTGGATGGCGGAATGGGCACCCTGAACTTTTCTACCGCAGTCTGGAATGGCAATTTTGAAAGCAGCCTGACCGTAGTGGGAGAAAAAGGAACCGTCAAAATTGGTGGCCAATACATGAATGAGGTAGAGTATTGCAAGGTCGAGGACTATGACATGCCGGAATTGCCGCCAGCCAATCCGGCCAATGATTACGGCGCATATAAAGGTTCAGCCGCCAACCACATTTACATCTTTGAAAATGTCGTAGATGTTCTCAAGGGGCGCACCAGTATCACCACAAACGCCCTGGAAGGCTTGAAGGTGGTCGAAATCATTGAGCGCATTTATGCACTGAAATCTTCTGAGCTGAAATGAAAAGCATCATCGCCATCATTGGTGCCCGGCCCCAATTCATCAAACATGCGCCCATCGAACTGGCTTTTCAAAGAGTCTTTCGGTTCCAAAGCATCCATACCGGCCAGCATTATGATGAGAACATGAGTCAGATCTTCTTTGATCAACTCGGTATGCAGCCGCCTGCCTGGCAGCTTTCGGTAGGCAGTGCCAATCACGGTGCACAGACCGGTCGCATGATGATTGATATTGAAGCCATTGTGGAAGAGGCAAAACCGGACGCCATTCTGGTCTATGGAGACACCAACTCTACTTTAGCCGGTGCCTTGGTTGGCGCAAAATTGCACATCCCGATCATTCACCTTGAAGCAGGTCTGCGATCATTCAACCGGGACATGCCTGAAGAGGTCAATCGGGTACTAACCGATCACGTATCGGCCATGTTACTTGCCCCAACTCAGCAAGCCATCGAGAATCTGGCGAAAGAAGGGATCACAGACAAGGTTCATCTGACCGGTGATGTGATGAGTGATATGGTAGAAATTGCCAGAGAAAGAGGCATCATTGCAGAGCTGGCAGATCGGGAAGCATATTATTACTGTACTTTACATCGCCCCTATAACACCGATCAAAAAGAACGTTTGGCGGCAATTTTATTCCAACTCAACCGCCTACCCTACCCTGTCAAAATGGCTTTGCATCCCCGTACCAAAGCCAGGATGCAAACGTTTGGACTGGCCCAGGGAGATTTTACGAACATTCAATTCCTGCCACCAGCCTCCTACTTTGACAACCTTTCTTTCATGGCCAACGCGCGAACTGTATTGACGGATTCAGGTGGCATGCAAAAGGAAGCCTATATCCTCCAACGTCCATGTGTAACCATTCGCTCAGAAACAGAATGGCTGGAAACCCTACGTGGAAACTGGAATGTCCTGGTGTTTGATGATTTGACCCAGCTCCCAAAAGTAGTTGAACGGGAGACTGGTCCATACGTTCCCGGTTTGTATGGTGATGGACATGCCGCGGAAGAGATCCTGAATCTCGTCGAAGCATTTTTCAAAAAATAAGACGCTTTTTCTTACATCCCTTCCTTTTATATTTGTATCAAGTAACAGATTGAGTAATTTTGTTACTCATTCTGTCTTCATGATTGAGACCCTCATTTCATCTAAAACCCGCATCAAGCTGTTGTTGAAGTTCTTCCTCAACAGTAAGAACACAGGCTATTTACGCCATTTAGAGGGGGAATTTGGGGAATCCACCAATGCCATCCGCCAGGAGCTGAATCGTTTTGAAAAAGCAGGTATGCTCAATTCAGCAATGGAAGGCAACAAAAAAATCTTTCAAGCCAACCTCCAGCATCCTTTGTTCCGTGAAGTCAATAGCATTGTGATGAAGTATGTGGGGCTTGACCGGATCATTGAGTTTGTGATCAAAAAGCTGGGGGCAGTAGAAGAGGTCTACCTGACTGGTACTTTCGCCCGTGGTTTGGACAGCGATGTGATAGACCTCGTTATGGTGGGAGATGTCAACCAGACCTATTTGATCGAACTCATTGGCAAAGCCGAACATCTTATCAATCGCAAAATACGATACTTACTGTACACACCGGCCGAATTTCAAAACCGCTCTGACACAGCTGCCTCTGATGGATGGCTGTTGTTGTGGCAAAAAGACAATTGATCAGCAACATCATGCGCTTTCTCCAACTCATTTCATTTGCATTGTTGACCCTCCTACCTGCTCTGATTCAAGCCCAACCCATGGTGGATCTTGGTCCAGCTGACACCGTACTCTGTGGCGGCAGCCTCATGCTGGATGCAGCCAATCCTGGTGCCACCTACTTATGGAGCACCAATGCCACCACCCAAAGTATAACCGTCAGTAGCAGTGATACGATCTGGGTAGAAGTCAGCGATATGAGTGGAACGAGTCGCGACACCATTGTGGTGCATATTGTTTCGCCCCCCCCCACTCCAGCCTTAACCGATACGACATTATGTTCTCCCACTGAGTTGGTCCTACAGACATCAAGTCTGTGTGATTATGTTTTCTGGTATCGGGATCTGGCAGGCACGGATCTGATCGGATTTGGAGACAGTCTGATATTACCCCCTCCTGCAAATGATACCAGCTTCTATGCCCAGTGCTGGAACACCAGTTCTCTGGTCGGGCAGGTTGGCTACGATACCATTGTGGGGGTGTCCAGTTTTAGAAAAAATGACTTCCGAGGGCTGATTTTTGATGTCGTGGATACGATCATTCTTGAGTCGGTGGATGTTTTCTCCACTGGTGCCGGATCATCAGATTTGACCATCCTACTAACCGATGCTTCAGGTACCGTACTGGACAGCACCCGCTTTATTGGAACCA
>JBCBZF010000966.1:0-2809 GCA_039815525.1 Bacteroidota bacterium
GGGTTTTTGAACATGAATTCTTTCCAGGCATCGAGACCAATCTTTACGAAAGGTAAATGGCCCCAAATGGATGCTTCACCAAAAACCCGGGCATAATTTTTAAAGTCACGCGACAGGCCGCCTTTGTCTTTGTTGTATCCGACAAAGTCGAGCGTACGCAATTTACCGAGGAAAGCCAGTCCGGCTACAAAGTGCCAGTCGCTTCCCAATGTCGGCCAAAAGGGTACTTTCTGTCCCATTTCCCGGCGCATCATCCCATAAAGCATGGCTCCTTCACGCACTTTGGCATAATAGCCGAGCGAGCGTTTCAGAGCAGAATCACCCTCAAAGGTAAAACCAGATTCTTGTGTTTCAAATTCTCCGTCTTTCCAATAATTGATTTTTCCACTGACCAATGCATGATCTGGATGCGCTTCGAGAAAGTCGACATAGCGTTCCAGCACATCAGGGATCAGTTCATCATCATCAGACAGCCAGAGAAAATATTTCCCTTTGGCCTGAGACAGCGTATAGGCAAAATTAGGAATTACACCCAGATTCTTTTCCTGACGGAAATAACGAACCCGATCATCTTTGTGAACAAAGGCACGGCAGACATCTTCGGTCCGGTCGGTGGACGCATTGTCTGAGATGATCACTTCCACATTGCGATATGGCTGCGACAGTACCGAGCGGAGAGCTTTGGGAATGCGCTCTGCTCCATGGTAGGTCGGTATACCGATACTCACAAGTGGAAGGGTAGAATGTTGCATGCTTTTTTGGATGAAAAGTCAGGACTGGAAGAGAAAGTCTCCCAGTCCTGTTTTGTATCAGTTTAGTTCAGGAACATTGGCGAAAAACTTCGCGTCCTGTTCTTTGCGTAATTCAACGCTCATTCGGCCCTCGGGTAAGATGACATCGTCATAGGTCAGAACCTGATCCTTTGGAATGTCATTTTTGAGGACACAACCTTCGGCCAAACCAAGTGGCAGGAGGTTTTCGCGAATGGTGGTATCGGCATTCTCAGCCAAACCATAGGAATGATACCCGCCCAGGCCATCAATGGTGATGCCTGCTTTGAGGTCTGTCTTTGCAGCAGTTACAACATCGACATACGGCTTATCAATCGGTGCCAGCGTGGCATCACCAAATAAGACGGCACGTGCAACAGAGCTTGGCACTTCAAAGTGGCAGAGGTGGTATGGACGGTAGAAGCAATACAGCGGTCCTTCTCCCAGTTTGTAGAGATTGAGGTAATGCTGCTGCTTCGGATGATCGTGCGTACCAAAAACGAATACGCCAGGTCCTGGCATCGCGCCGACAACATAGTCAACAATACCTGGTCCTTCAATCAACTCTTCCAATGGATACAGCTTGGCTGCTTCATCTACTGGCGTACCGCGCTCCATTTCGAAGCCGTACATGCCGCGCTTTGCAACGCGCATTCCGGTACCATTGGCGATGATGGCCTGCTCAAAAGAGATTTTGGTGCCATCAGCGAAAGAGGTAACCATTTCAGGCTTTTGGCCCCATTTTTTCGCAAAACCTTCCTGAGTGGTCGGGTTACGATATGGATCATGCAGACCTTTGATGTTGCCGCAGAGGACAGGCTTCACACCGATGCCTTTGACAAAGCGGTACAGGTTCATGGTTACACCCGGCTGATCACCATCAGCATTGGTCATGACCACGCCCTGACGGTCAGCATATTCTTTCAGAATCGGTCCAATGGTTCCATCTACTTCAGCATTCATGGACACAATGTGTTTCCCATGTTTGATGCTTTCGATGGCAACTCTGGTTCCAAATTCTACTGCACCCGTCACATCGACGATGACATCAATGTTACCAGCCTGTGTCAGCAGCATCGCATCTTCGGTGATGGCATATTTCCCTGCGGAAATGCACGCCTCGAGATCCTTGACATTGCTGACAGTCTTTACTTCTTCTACACCTGCTTCATGGAACGCACGGGCCGCCTGATCAATCCGACGATTGGAGATGGCCACCAGATCCATACCGGGTGTGATGTTGATCATCTGCAAGGCTACGCCCCGGCCCATGAAGCCTGCGCCCACCATTCCCACACGAATGGTTTTGCCTTCTGCAGCATATTTTTCAAGTGCGGTATCTACGATAATCATGCTTCCTGCTTTTGGATGAGTGTTTTTTCAACTTCGGCAAAATCAGGCCAGTTTTGATCCTTATCGGACTGAACCGTCGGTTCCATCGGCCATTCGATGCCGATTGCCGGATCATTCCATCTGAGTCCGCCTTCGGACTTTGGAGAATAAAACTGAGAAACCTGATAGCTCGCTTCAGTATTGTCCTCAAGCGTCATGAATCCGTGGGCAAAGCCTTCTGGCACAAACAGCATGCGATAATTCGTTGCGGTCAGTTCCACGGCAATCCACTCTTTGTAAGTTGGAGAATCAGGACGAATGTCCACAATCACATCCAGAAGCGAACCACGGGTACAACGCACCAGTTTACATTCGGCATCAGGCTGACGTTGAAAGTGCATCCCACGCAGTGTGCCTTTGTAAGTAGAACGCGACACATTGGTATTGACCACATTGGGGTTCAAACCGTGCTCTTCAAATTCACGCTGGCAGTACACCCGTGTGAACATGCCCCTTTCATCTTCAAAGGGCTGAATATCGATGATAAAAGCTCCTTTGAGCTTCGTTTCTGTAAATTTCATCTTACTTAACCAATGAAAGTGCCTGTTTCACAACGCTGAGTTTGCTGTCAACCACACCGGTTTCGAGCAAATGACGAACAACAACCAAACGCATCAGCTTGGATTTACGGAAATCCGGATCAGAGA
>JBCBZF010001020.1:0-2629 GCA_039815525.1 Bacteroidota bacterium
GGAAACCGAATAAAAGTTTCGTACCAGATGATCGATGAAATATTGCTGTACATCCCCCATGAGTTTGAGCGAAAACTCTGTGGAGAAAATACAAGTATTCTGGGCCTGATCCTCTTTCAGAATGTCCGCCTGAACGGTACCTCGCACTTTGCTGAGGGCTTCCGCCCGAATGCGGTCGTATACTTCCTGCTCCAATACCTGATCTCCGGTAACGCCCAGCAGCATCAGGCCAAGTCCATCATTTCCTTCCGGTAACTCTCCCTGATAACGTGGCCGTTTGACGCCTTTCTCTGCATAAATGGCTTCGATTTTTGCTTCTACCTCGCTTTCTAATCCCTGTTCTTTGATGTAAAGCTCGCATTGCTGGTCGATGGCCGTGTTGAGAAAAAAGCCCAAAACCGTGGCCGCCGGGCCATTGATGGTCATGGAAACGGAGGTCGCTTTATCACAGAGATTAAAGCCTGAATACAGCTTTTTGGCATCATCCAGATTACAGATCGACACACCGGAGTTTCCGATTTTTCCATAAATGTCTGGCCGAAAATCAGGGTCCTCGCCATAAAGCGTCACGGAGTCAAAGGCGGTGGACAAGCGCTTGGCCGGCATGCCCAGAGAGACGTAATGAAAACGTTTATTGGTCCGTTCCGGCCCGCCTTCGCCCGCAAACATCCGGGTTGGATCCTCTCCTTCTCGTTTGAAAGGAAATACACCCGCAGTATATGGAAATTCTCCAGGTACATTTTCCTGCAAACTCCATCTGAGAATATCTCCCCAGCTGCGATAACGTGGCATGGATACCTTGGGGATTTTGTTGCCTGAAAGCGAAAGGTGCTTGGTTGACACACTGATATCACGCTTCCTGACCTGATACACAAATTCATCTGCCTGATAGCGCGCCACTTTCTCTGGCCAGCTTTCTATGATCTGTTGATTCGCTTTGTCCAGTTTCAGATTGAGTGCATCATAGGTTTCCCGCAAAGCCGTTTGCTCGCTTTCTCCCACCTGATTGGCTTTCAGGAGCTCAATCGACTCATGCAAGGATTGCAGTTGTTGGGCGAGGTCGGCCTGCGTATCAGTGTAAGCACCGTATTTGCGGATGCTCTCTGAAATTTCGGAGAGATAGCGGGTGCGCGCTGGTGGAATGATGTAAATCTTTTCTGACGCCTCATCTGTAACCAGGAAATCTGTTTTCAGATCTGCATTGGTTCTTTCTGCCAAAGCATTCATCAGGCCGCGATAGAGACGGTTCATGCCTGGATCATTGAACTTAGAGGCAATGGTGCCGAAAATGGGCATCTCATCGTCCGCTTTGTCAAAAAGCATATGGTTGCGTTTGTACTGCTTACAGACATCCCGCAAAGCATCTTTGGCACCCCGCTTATCAAATTTATTGATGGCGATCAGGTCAGCATAGTCGAGCATGTCGATCTTCTCTAACTGGGTCGCGGCCCCATATTCCGGGGTCATGATGTAGAGAGAAAGATCAGAATGGTCCACAATTTCAGTGTCAGACTGACCAATGCCGGAGGTTTCCAGAATGATCATGTCAAACTGGGCCGCTTTGAGAATATTAAGGACTTCTGGAATGTGTTTGGACAGGGCGAGATTGGACTGGCGGGTTGCCAGTGAGCGCATATATACCCGCTCATCATAGACCGCATTCATCCGAATACGATCTCCCAGCAAGGCACCACCCGTTTTTCTTTTAGATGGATCTACGGAGACGATTGCGATGTGTTTTTCTGGAAAATCCATCAAAAAGCGCCGCACCAATTCGTCTACCAAAGAAGATTTACCGGCTCCACCAGTCCCGGTAATGCCCAGAATAGGTGGCATGACCAGGTCCTTCATGCGGTCGTGTACCTCATCCATAATGGGTTCGACCAACTCAGGGCTATTTTCCACCGAAGAAATCAGGCGGCCCAGGGAACGGGAACTAATGCGTTTACGGACCTTGGTGAGAATGGCGGTCCCATTGTTGCCCACATCACCGTAGGCCTCCGCAATGGCGCTTTTCCATTTATCAACCTCCAATTTTCCCGTTGGGAAATCTGCTTGTTGCAGGAGGTCATTGATCATACCCTGCAAGCCCAGTTCCCTGCCATCGTCTGGAGAGTAGATGCGGGCAATGCCGTAGGCATGTAATTCTTCAATTTCTGAGGGGAGGATGGTGCCACCACCGCCGCCAAACAATTTGATATGACCACACTCTCTTTCCAGTAGCAGGTCATACATATACTTAAAGTACTCAAGGTGTCCACCCTGGTACGAAGTGATTGCAATGGCCTGGGCATCTTCCTGAATTGCAGTTTCGACGATGTCGCGTGCGGCCCGGTTGTGTCCCAGGTGAATAATTTCCGCTCCGGAGGCCTGCAAAATCCTGCGCATGATGTTGATGGCAGCGTCGTGTCCATCAAAAAGGGAAGCAGCAGTGACGATTCGTACCTTGTGAGTGGGCTGGTAGGGGAGGATTCGGTTCATAAAGGAAAGCGTCTAATCTTGCCATTCGCCTGGGCAACTGTTTGTCGTGCGCGCTTTGATGCTGAAAGGGATGGATTTTGTGGTTCTGTCAAAGGGTTTTCCGAAAAACAGCCTGCTATTCTAAAAAGAAAACCCGCAGAAAAGTTCA
>JBCBZF010000193.1:0-8328 GCA_039815525.1 Bacteroidota bacterium
AAGAGCGCGATTTGAAGAACGTCTGGAGGGATTTGCCCGTAGAGAGATACAATAATCACTGCTCTGCGAAATTCTAATGACAACCAAGGCTAAAACATCAGTCTGTCAGATCAGTGAAACTTTTAGTAAACATAGTTTGTGATGTGTATGTTTCGACGAACTTTGTCGACGGCGACAGCGCATCTCGCAAGCAATTGTAGTCCAATGTACAGGTGGGGAGAGAAATGTCAACAAATACAGGAGTAGCTCCCACAAGCATTACCGCTTCTGCAGTTGATATCCAGGTAAAACTTGGTACAATAACCTGTTCGATCTATGAAAAATTGATGTTTGATAATCGTCAGGCTGCACTACACGCATTACGCAAGTTGAGACTCGATCCTCTTTATTAGTCTCCAAAGCTAGAGCATCTCAGTGAAAAGTTTCCATTGAGCCAAATTTAATGGGCCTTTAGTTTCTCAATTGATATATTCCCAGTTATCGACGAGTTGTACTTGAGATGGACAGAAAAGTATATTTTTAAAGAAAGACTTTGCATTAGAAACATTGAATATACGTTGTACCTAAGATAGTTCAAGGATCTAACCAAATTGGCAAAAATACATTGGCTTTTCAGTCGACTTACCTCATCTCCTCTACCAATATTGAATGCGAGAAGCGCAAGGACGAGAGCATCTGCGGACAACACCAGGATTATCACAAACCGATAGACGACAGTCATACGCTCAACTTCTCCGGTATCCAGTCTGTGTCAGACATCGTGGTTGATTTGATTGAGGCTTTGGATGGACAAGGAAAGCTGACATTCACCAAAACCAAAGACGAGAGCCAGAGTCGCCGCAGTAGTTTCAAAGTGACCCTGGGAGTGATGCCGGATTATGTCGGTGCAGATGAGAAAGGGATGAAAATTGATGCTGTTATTGATGGAAAGCCTGCCCAGAAAGCTGGTCTGGAAGGCGGCGACATCATCATCAAGATTGGCGAGACGGAAATCGAGGATATTTACGGCTATATGAAGGCGTTGGGCAAATTTGAGAAAGGCCAGGAAACGGAAGTTGTGGTCAAAAGAGGCGATGAAACTCGTACGTTTACGGTCGTTTTTTAAGGAATAGTCCACCAAATCGCAATTTCCGAACGAATACATTCCACTGACACATTGAAATTGACGGTTCATACGTAAATGGTCAAATCCGCCCTGCTTTTCTGTACTTTTGAATCAACAGGTTAAAGTAAAGAATGAGCAAGGGTTAGGGTTGACTCGCACAAAGTGCTCGAGTCCCCTAATTTTTTTTGAGGCCATTTGGCTAACATCAAAAAGGCACCGCTGATCATCCATCAGTGGTGCCTTTTGCGCATGAGACCCCCAGTAAAAGGCACATCAGAAGTCTTTGCCTGACGACAAATCTCTCCATTACACATTCATTTTCTTGTGATCTGCCGAAGGGATAAACCCTGGAAAATGCTAATTTGTCATGGCTCCCTTTCCCCCATTGCATGAAAAGAAAATCTATCCTTCTCGCCATTCTGACCCTTTTGTTGGTCGGTATTGTCATTGGGCTCAATTTGTTGATTCCAACTGGTGCGGCATACAGCGCCAAAATCCTCTGTTCTTCCGTTTTCGTAGCTGATCGGGAAGCCGAGGCAGTCATCGCGAAAGACCTTGGTTTTTATTCTTTCATTTGGATGGACGTGGATGAGGTGAAAAAACAAACCCATGCGTCCTTTTTGGGCATGTGGAAACGAACCGCTGTTTACCGGGAAGGTTTGGGCTGCTCCCTGGCAATTGGGGTTGAGGCCGATGAACTACAAGCCCGGCAGCCAGAAATGCTATCTGCACGACCAGCGGCCTATGACAGTTTGTTGTTTCCCATGGGAGATCGGCTGATGGTGGCGGATAGCTTCAGGGCGCAAATTGATTTTGAGCAGCTACAACAAGGCATAGATCAGGCCTTTGTTGAACCAGACCCAGCCAATCCTACCGTCAATACCCGAGCCGTAGTGGTGGTGTATGATTCGATCTTGGTTGGTGAAAAGTATGCAGAAGGCTTTGATAAAAATACGCCGCTGCTGGGATGGTCCATGACCAAAAGTGTCACCCAGACCATGCTGGGCATCCTGATCGAAAGAGGCCATTTGGCGCTTGATGACTCTCTACCCTTCGATGCCTGGGCCGGGGAAAATGATCCACGTGGAGAGATTAGCATTGACCAAATGCTCCGGATGAGCAGTGGCCTCGCCTTTCAGGAAGTCTACCTGCCACCGGCTGATGCGACGACCATGTTGTTTGAAAGCCATTCTGCTTCTGATTATGCGCTGGAAAAGGGCGTGGCCTATCCTCCGGATAGTGTGTGGTCGTATTCCTCCGCCACCAGCAATATCTTGTCTCGCTTGGTACGGCAGACGGTGGGTGAAAAGAATTATCTCAACTTCCCCCGCCAAACAATTTTTGATCCGCTTGGGATGCGATCTGCTGTCATCGAGCCTGACGCTTCCGGAACCTTTGTGGGCTCCTCCTTTATGTATGCCACCGGTCGGGACTGGGCGAGATACGGCATGCTTTATCTGAATGATGGCCTCTGGAATGGTCAAAGAATCCTGCCGGAAGGCTGGGTGGATTACACCCGCACCCCTACCCCCAAAAGCAATGGCATCTACGGCGCACATTTCTGGCTCAACGCCGGGCTCAATGAAATGGGAGATGAGAGACGCTTTCCAGATGCGCCTCAGGATGTTTTCTTCCCTTCCGGTTTTGAAGGACAATATGTTTTCATCATCCCATCCAAAAGGCTGGTCGTGGTTCGCCTGGGCTTCACTCCTGGTCGGGGCGACTTTGACATCAATGCCTTTCTGCGGGAGATTGTGAAGGCGGTTAAGTAGCAGCGAGGAGCGAGGAAATATGTTGTCATGCTCAAACCCGCTCCTCGACCCTCACTCCCCGCCCCTAATTGTTAATGGCCCAAATCACAATATTGGCACCCATTTGGAGGGCTTTTTCGCGTAAATCCGGTGGATCATTGTGCACACTTTGATCTTCCCAACCGTCGCCAAGATCCGTCTCAAGTGTGTAGTAACACACCACTCGCCCTTCATGAATCAAAGCCAAACCTTCCGGTGGTTTGTTGTCGTGCTCATGGATTTTGGGCAGACCCTGCGGAAATTTGAAATGGGAGGAATAGATCGCGTGGTTGAAAGGCAGCTCCACAAATTCCAGTTCCGGGAAGACTTTTTTCATCTCCTTACGAATGTATTTGTCGATGCCGTAGTTGTCGTCGATGTGGAGAAAACCACCGGAAATGAGATAGTTCCGGAGATTTTTGGCCTCTGCATCCGAAAAGCTCACATTGCCATGGCCAGTGAGGTAGACGTAGGGATACTGAAAAATCTGTGAACCACCTGGCTCGACCACATCTTCCAGAGCGGAGATCTTCACATTGGTGTTCTGGTTGACGAACTCTATCAGATTGGGCAGTGAAGTGGGATTGGAGTACCAGTCGCCGCCGCCATCATATTTTAGCTTGGCGATTTTGAAGTGAAAAGGCTGATTTTGGGCGGAAAGCGATAGCCCGAAACCGAGCATCAGGAGAAAGAAAAATGTATTGCGCATGTTGCTTTGTCGGTATGCGATAGAGCCGATGATGGTTTGGCCCTGCTGTTTCTACGGTCAATTTACATTTTTTGGATGGGTCTGAATGGCTAAATTGCTGCAAAAGCGAACAGATATGCTGAGCCAGGCAACTTTTTCTTTTCTTACTGAACTCAAAGTCAACAATCAACGCGAGTGGTTTCATGAACATAAGCCACGCTTCAAACAAGCACAGGAGAATATGCTGGCCATGGCCAATGAACTCATCGACCGCATCATCGACTTTGATGAACGACTGATGGGGACAGAAGGCAAAGATTGTTTGTTCCGAATCTATCGGGACACACGGTTCAGCAAAAACAAAGCGCCCTACAAAACTAATATGGGAGCTTCCATGGCGCCCGGTGGACGCAAATCCATTTTACCCGGCTATTATCTCAACATTGAGCCGGGCAATTGTTTTGTCGCTGGCGGCAATTATCGGCCAGATTCTCCCCAACTAAAGGCGATCCGCAATCTGATTGAACAAAAACCAGAGGCATTACGGGCAGCGATTGATGATCCAACTTTTGTGGATCGTTTTGGTGCTTTACAGGGAGAAAGCCTCAAAACTGCACCCAAAGGCTATCCCAAAGATCATCCAGACATTGATCTGTTGCGTCGAAAAGGATTCATTGCGTATCAGACATTCGATGACGCCACGGCTCTCGGTGATGATTTCCCAGACCTCGTAGAAGCCAGTTTTCAGGACATGTTCCCCCTGATTCAATTTCTTCACGAAGCCATTGATGGGTGATTGGGCAGCGATTTTTGAAGAGAAAGCGTCTTTTGATCAGACACCCTTTACAACAAGCCTTTTATGACAACATCCATGAAATATATTCTGACCTTCGGGCTGCTGTTCAGCAGTCTGTTTGTTGCCGGTCAGGACCTGATTGTGATGCAGAATGATGTCGAAATCATTGCAAAAATCACTGAAATCAAGAAAAACCGGGTGCTATACCGGGACTTTGACAAACAGGAAGGTGAGGACCAGAATATTTTGAAGCGCGATGTCTACATGATCATCTACGAAGATGGCATGAAGCAATTTTTCTCTGACCCGCGTGATCCCAAAGACATTTTCAGAGGGACAGCCCTGGAAGAAATGGATGGAGCAACGGCATTGGAGCTCTATCAGAAGGGCATCGAAGATGCAAAAGTGTATTACACCAAAAATGGTGCATTGTGGGGGACCTTTGCTGCCACTGCGCTGGTACCCGTATATGGCATTTTTACGGGTGCTGCCACCGCCATTGTGGTGGGCGCCATTCCTCCTAGTCCGGATGGCCGCTTTATCCCCAATCCTGAGCTATACCGCGATCCCAACTACGCCCAGGGCTACAATCGCCGTGCGCATCTCAAGAAGATTGGGCGGGTCGCAACCGGCTATCTGCTGGGTCTGACGGTTCAGACAGCGATGATCTTGATCATCGTTTCGACTTTCTAAGCGTATCTTCATCACATTACTCTTTTTACAAGAAAAAAGACCACCCTTCATGGATGGTCCTGGCTTGGTGATAAAAGAGAAAAATAGCGATTAGAAGGTATCGTTAAGACTGTGTTTTGAGCAGCTTGCTGGTCAAGATGCCCCGCTGCGTCAGCAAGCGGATGGTGTACATCCCTGCTGGCCACTGTCCACAGTCAATATGTCTTTGTTGAAAGTGTAGTCCTTTTTGCTCCATTATCTTTTTCCCCATTAAATCATAGACCTCGATGCCATTGGCGGCCACACCAGAAAGAGAGACCTCAAACTGATCGCGGGCTGGATTGGGATAGAGATCAATCTGTACGCCGGGCATTTCCTCGATGCCGACCACATCGTTCACAATCACCAGGGTATCCAACTGGCCGATCTGTACCGGAAGGCTGAGAAGTTGACGGTTGATAGCCTCTGGAAACATGATCTGTGGCACCAGTTTTTCGACCTGATCGGTTTTGCCGGACAAATCGTCGATGACGATGATGGTAATGCGGGCCACCATGCCTGAGCCAGTCCGGGGGATCTGATCAATTCCCACCATGGACAAATCAAAAGCAGATTCGATGGGGCGGTTTTTCCCCAGGGTAATGAGGTTGACATTTTTGACGCCCATCCAGTTCATACTGAAATCTGCTGAGACTTCATCACTCTGCGCCAGGGTAGAATCAATCTCAATGCGGCAGCCCATGCCATAGACATTTTGGACTGGCTCATTGTCTGTCCCAAAAAAGACCAGCAAATGCGCTTCCTCACCGACGGAGACGGTGTCTTCTTCGAAGACGGTGAACAGAGCCGGTCCCATCAAGGCTCCACCACTCCCTTTGTTGTGGGTCAGACCATAGTTGAGGTCGATGGCCAGGGTGTCATCAAGATTGATGCTGCCATTGCCATCTGTATCGGCGTATTTGTAATTCACCCCATTGGGGAGGCTGTCGACCCAGTTATTGGCGAATTGGGCATTCCAGTTTAAACTGGCATTGACGCGTACCGGGCCATTGGCACCGAAAGCCAGGCCGATGGCCAGCAGGTCAGAATTGTTGGCGACGCCGTCATTGTTTGTATCACCGGGCCAGACGCTGTCTGACACCATGGCCGTCAAAAGCGGGAGGGCCTGATAGAATCCTTCGCTCAGGCGGGTGGTGCCACTTTGCCGGGTGGAGACCGCCGCCTCGCCAAGGGTATAGCGCAGGCGCAGGTTGCCGGCGGTGGCTTCCGTTCCCGTGGTACCGATCACCTCCCGGATCAATTGTTGCGCGTCCATCGGTTGGCAGATGATCAGCAACAGCCATATATAGAGAAATCTGCTGCGCATGACTACTGTTTGTTGCGGATCACTTCGAAATCTTCAAAGCCTTTACGGACGCATTTGACTTCCCAGTCAAAGCGGTAGTTGCCTTTTCCTTTGCGGAGTTCCTGTACCTCAAAGCCCTCCGCCGTTTTCGAAACCACGGCCAATCCTTCGGATTCACCTGACAAAGGCGTCAGCATGACCGTCATGCTGGCCGGGTCGGCCACCATTTTAAAGTGTTCCGGAAAGTCAACCAATACTTTTCCGTCTTGCAACTGAGCGGTGCCCCGTACATAGGCCGCCGCTTCTGGCCCTTCGAGATTGGCATACCAGATTTCTTTATCAGCTCGGGTCGGATGTGGCATTCGGAAAGTCTTTGAATCACCGAATACCTCGCCATCGCCGACGCCATTGATGTGAATACCCGCTTTGAGGGTGCCCGTGTTGTCGAGGACATGTACGAAGCCGTTGCCACTGGCATCTACGCCTGATCGAACCCTGACATTGCCGAGTCCGTCGACTACATCCACTGTATCCTGTACCGTCAGCAGCGTTCCGGTGCTCCCGATGTTGGTGGTGCCGATGCTGACGGCACCACTGGTATAATTGAGGTCGTTGCCACTGATCGTCCATGGTGTGGTCATGGGTACCTGGACCAAATTCCCACTGCTAATACCAATGCTGTCGCTGAAGGTGAAAAGCGTTTGGATTTCGTTGGTTGGATCGTTGTCGGCGTCTTCCACCAGATCATCACCTGGAATCCACTGTGTGCCACTATAGCGCAAAATCTGGCCGTTCATGGGAATCTGGTTTGAAATGGATGTACCATTCAATCTGGTCACAGTGGGATTGGGGTAGGTTCCGGAAAGGTCTCCACCGGCAATGCCTCCGATGGTTATATCGTCACTTGCATCAACGTCTCCAATATTCAATAAGGTATTTCCAACCAGGTCCAGACCCACTCCTGTGGTATAGGTCGTATTTTCGTCGCCGGCAGGAACCCATTGCGTACCATTCCATTTCAATATTTGTCCCAGGCTGGGAATAGCATTGCTGACAGCCTGGCCCTGAATCCCTGTTACGGTGAGGCTTGGGAAAAATCCCATTACATCTCCCCCGGCCAAAGAGTTGATTGTGATGTCATCTGTTGCGTCAGTATCACCGGTATTGGTGATCACATTGCCAGTTACATTGATGCCCGTTCCCCCCAAATAGGTAGGAATGGCCACTGAACCCCCTCCATCTGAGAGGGTTAGCGTATTCCCTGTCAGGTTGATGGTCTGGAAGCCACTTGAATCCCGGTCAATGGCAGGCGCCCAGGCAAGACCGTTCCATTTGAGAACTTCGCCCACACCCGCCCCTTGCTGGGCGAGGTCGAGCTCATTGCCGATGGTTCCATCACCTGAAAGGCGCGGCAGGACATTGACGGCACCACCACCAGTTGCAACTTGATCAGGCGAAGGTTCCCAGCGATTGTTGATGGCGTTCCATTTCAGGACATAGCCATTCGAAGGTGTAGAATCGGCAACCGCCCGATTGCGGATGCCAAGCGTAGATTGAGACTGGAGTGCGTAGGGGACAGCGTACAAAGGGCGTGCGCCAAGGCTAACAAAACCACTGCCGGTGTTGAGTTCGACCAGTAAATTGAGAGGGGTATTGTCCCAACCAATTCCGCTGAAAGTGCCCTGAAGCGGGGTGCCATCACCGATGACGACTGAAAACTGGCCATAATCATCGGTCAGTGCGAGATGTTCTTCCTGATAAAGCGTGCTGACGCCCTGCAGGATACTGAATCGAACGCCCACATTTTGTAAGGCCACAGGCGTATTACCATCCCAGGCAATGCCCTGATAGTTGATACCCTGCGGAATTTGGGCCATGAGGTTTTGGCAGAATAAGTACATATCGCGGGCCGAGGCCATCTATGCGACGTCT
>JBCBZF010000427.1:0-5845 GCA_039815525.1 Bacteroidota bacterium
ATTTGTACTTCCGCAGGTAGTTTGCTCTACGCGTATATAGCGCGTTTGCGCAAGCGTGAAAAAGCCCGTCGGTCAGCGCTTGAGTCGCAAAACAAACTCCTCTTGCTGGAGCAACAGGCTCTACAATTGCAGATGAATCCCCACTTTATCTTCAATTCATTGCAATCCATCCAGGAATTTATTTTTGACAAGCAGGCAAGAGAAGCCGGAAAATATCTGGTAAAGTTTTCACGTCTGATGCGCCTGTTTCTGGAATCCTCCAAGGAGTCCTTCATCTTCATTCAACAGGAAATCGAACTCCTGAGCTTATACATTGACCTTGAGATACTTCGTTTCCCAGATAAATTTGATTACCAGATTGATACCGGGCCTCATTTGGATCAGTACAAAACCGAAATCCCATCTATGCTTCTTCAGCCTTTCGTCGAAAATGCCATTAAACATGGCCTTCTGCCAAAAGAGCAAGCTGGTTTTCTCCACATCTCATTTGATCTAAACATCTCTGGCAAAGAAATTATTTGTCAAATCAAAGACAATGGCATCGGTCGGCAGGAGGCATTTTCAGATTCAAATCCACCACATAAATCCAGAGGCACCCAACTGATTGAAGAAAGAAGAAACATGCTCAATTTGCTGCATGGGACAAATATCAGAATAGAGTATGAGGATATAACAGATGGCAAGGGACAAGCAGAAGGGACAATTGTGACAATCATCATTCCCTGGGATGATGCTCAATCAAATTCATCACATGCAGAAAGAAATCATACGGACAATCATCGTTGATGACGAAAGAAGAAGCAGTCGCCTCATTCACAATTTACTTTCCCAATACTGCCCACAGGTAAATGTCATTGGGCTGGCAGAAAACGTTTCCGAGGCGCGTGAAATGATTGATTCGCTTCAGCCGGATTTGGTTTTGCTCGACATAGAAATGCCTCATGAAAATGGATTTCATTTACTATCCGAGCTACCAGAGGTTCCGTTTGATGTCATTTTCATTACCGGGTATGATCATTATGCCCTCAAGGCCATCAAATTTCAAGCACTTGATTATCTTCTCAAACCAGTTGATGTAGATGAATTGATTGGAGCCATTGAAAAAGTGTCAAAAAGACGCAGGAACCATGCGCACAGTCTTCAAGCCCTCTTCCAACAACTCTCCAATCCTGACCTTCCCCCCAGCCAGATTGCCATTCCGATTCAAAAAGGCCGGATCTTTCTCAGAGTGAGTCAGATTGTCCGTTGTGAAGCAGATGGCGCTTACACCTGGATTTATCCACTGGATGAAAAAAGAGTCCTTTCTACCCAAAATCTGGGCGAATATGAAAAGCTCCTTCCAGGAGCAGAACAAACCGGAGAACATACATTCTTCCGGGTGCACTATTCCCATCTGGTCAATCTCCACTATATCAGGGAATTTGACCGCTATGAAAATGAACTCCTGCTGACCAATGGCTACAGACTTCCCATTGCCCAAAGAAGAAAACAGACATTCATTACTATGCTAAAAAAGATGGGCCTGTATTGAGAGAAATTTCAATTTCGTGATTGAGTACGGCATTCCGGTTATTCCCTCTTCCTCATCACTTATTGGTCAGAGGCATCAGTTATTCAAGCCACCCGGTATGTATAAGAATCATGTCCAATCTTAGGGTACGATTTCAGTTAGGGCGCTGATATTAGAAACGGATCCTTCATCCAGGGGCCATTCCAGGAGCAGCACCTGATTGTTGCACGAAACACTCGTACAACCAAAACTTCAATAAAAAAGATCATTCAGGATTGAATGGATAGGCCTGCTATGCCATGAGGCAAGCGGCCAGATTTGAACCTACATACAACCAATAAGGAGTCTACAATACACAAGCATGTCTACCAGCAAGACAAGGCATCAGAAGTCTTGTTTTCAGCAAAAAATCAAAATCCATTTAAGCATAGAAGCTTAGTAAATCATTCACGAATAAACCTAACCCCATGAAAAATCAAATAGGAATTTTCCTACTCTCTCTCATTTTGTGCCTCAATGTTACCCTGGCACAAACGACTTTTGAAAATATTTATGGAACAGCCGGGGATGAGACCTATAATGAGGTAGCATTCCACCCAGGTGCAAACGCCTACTTTGCCGTAGGGCAAATGGGAGATCAAGCCTCGATCACCCGGATTGATCTCGACGGAGATGTGGTATGGACCCAAATCTATGGACCGCACAATAGTGAATTTTTAAGCGTCGCTTTTAATCCGAATAATCAGGATATCGTCGTGGCGGGCCTGGAATATGCTCGTACCGGACAAAATCACGATATCAGCTATGTTCGCATCAATGGCAATGGAGGCTTATTAAGTTCAATGGTCTATACCATACCCAACTCACAACGAGTTGTACGGCCCAAGATTATGCATTCACGCGGCAGCCAACAGGATTATCTGATTGCTTATGCCAATGTCCCCAATACTGCATTGAATGCCTACGATAATTTAGGTCTGATGCGCATTAGTAATATTGGCACTATCCAATGGGGAAATGAATATTTCACCAATCGAACCTCGAATGATGACCAGTTTTATGATGTGATACCAAATGACAACGGAGGCATCTGGTATACCTCATATACTGCCAATCTAAACACACTTAGTTTTATTGGCGCAATTGATGGGGCCGGCACGCTGGTTAATAACGACCAGCGGATCACACCCAATGGAGAAACGGTCGCTCGCATGGTTTCCCTCACCCAACAAGGCAATTTCCTCATTGCCGGAGGCGTGAATACGGCGATGAATTTTTCAGGTAATGGATTGCTGTTTTATATGAATGTCTTGACCGGGCAGACCGCTTTTGTGAGAGTAGACCAAGCGAATACGGGGATTCGCTCACTGGCTTTTTCAGCGAACAATCAACTGCTTGCCAAAACAGTAAACGGCAATAACATGGACATGATTATTGGTGACGTTACGGCTGCGAATCTAAGTGCCCAGCGCTACGCCGGAGTTGCTGATAATGCCAGTGGCAAAGTGAATACAGTGGGCAATTTGGGCATCATAACCAATCGATATCAGAACCATCCCGATGGATTCGGTGCATTGGACAATATGGTCTCTGTCATTGATTTGGTCCAGGGATCCAGTACCTGTATTTCGGAAGCCATCAATCTTTCTTCCACAGCCGATCGTGTGAACATGACACCGGTGACGCTGTCCCAGGCAGTACTGCTACCTACTTCCCGCTTACAAAATATCAGCATGGCTTTTACCGAGCAGTTTGCAGGATTGTGCTGCGATTGTTCTCAGGTTCAGGCCTGTTTTGAAACTTGCGCGATTGATAATTGTATTGAATGTGGCGTTGTACTCCGCAATTGTTCTGAAAGTGGTTGTGGCTTTGCTGGTGCACAGAATCCATGGTCCTGGGAGATCATAAATCTGAGTACGAATGACATCACGACCAGCAACAATGAACATGTTATTTTGACCTCAACACCCGGTACGACCACCACCTTCCAGGTATGTTTGAAAGTGGTAGATTCGGAAGGCTGTTTTAGTCAGGTCTGTGATGATGTTGTGATCCAGTGTGGCCTTCCAAACTCGCTGATTGAAGAGACGATCGTTCCAAACACAGAGGCGCTACAACAGCTTGTTGACTCTCCACCCACTTCAGATCGGGTTGTGAATGCGAGTGACATGAATGAATCCATTCAGATCCATCCGAATCCTGCACAGGAGGAGATACAAATTGATTTTGGGAAAGCAGAATACCAGCAGGTTCACCTAAGCATTTTCAATGTCGATGGACAGCTCGTCCGCCAACAAAAACTCGGGACAGTTTCCGGCCCTGCCTCATTGAATCTGGATTTACCCAATGGCATGTATTTCCTTAAGATTCTACAGGGAGAACAATCCCTTAGTGAGCACAAGCTATTGATTCAAAAATAAGTTCCCCAAAGTTAATACCCGGGCAGTCTGAAGAAGATTATCTGTCAGACTGCCCGTTATTCAAAAGCCAAATCTCATTCAGAACACTTCAGATGGACATAAAACTTCTTTCGTCCAAATGTGGCGTGGTTACGTGTGCATTCCCTTTAAATCAAAAACAACAATTAACATCATGAAAAAATCAATTTTGTTTCTATCGTTTTTCTCAATGGTATTTTTTTATTCTTGTCAGGATACGAATCCGTTGGAAGAAGAACCGATAGTGGTCGGGGAAAAAAAGGGGCCAAGCTTAGTTTTCCAACCGGGTCCCATAAAACAATCAATCTGTGATCAATACATTGGCGGGCCACAAGATGGCCCAACCTCCGGATGTAGCAGCTCTCCTTGTACTGGTGTGATTCATTTAACAGTCAGTAACCTCAATTGCCAGGAGAATGATTGCTACTTTGTATTTAGAAAAAGGGAACTGGATTATGGTCAACCAGGCGTTACCACTACGAATTATCCCTGTGCATATAATAGTGCAAACGAAGTCTGTATTGATTCTGAAGGAACCTATACCTTTACAGTTGACTTAAATGCAGGAGTTGCTGCTGGCGGAACACCTAATAACAGCTACTATATCTCCGGACTTTTAGGTTACTGGCCAAACAACCAAAACAACAGTGTTACACTCAGTTGGTCAGGAGCAGCAAATGGGAGCCAGACAATTAGCTCGGGCATGAATTTCCCATCCTCAATTATCCCCATAGGTGCTTGTAACTAATTGAGTCAAAATGTCCAACCAAATCATTGGTTCACCAGA
This sequence comes from Bacteroidota bacterium, assembly GCA_039815525.1. GTDB lineage: Bacteria > Bacteroidota > Bacteroidia > J057 > J057 > JBCAWW01. Next base: position 4,736 of record JBCBZF010000427.1, read on the forward strand.
AACATAAATTAAATACACCTTTTGCAAAAGAATTCCGGCTTACGCATTGATTTGCGTGAGTCGGAATTCCTTTTTGCCTTGGCAGGCAGGTACATCTCAATCTGAGGCTATTCCTTCCTCTCCAAAACCTTACCAAACAGCAGGTCTCGTTTATTGACAATGACGGGACCATCCCGCTCAATCTTGCTTAACTGTCCTGCAATCTTGTCTTGCTATTTGCCCTTCGGCCAATCTATCCATAAATTGATTCTTCTACGATTTTGATGAATCTACTATGAATGTAAATGCCAAGGGAAAAGCCCAACAAACCTTTGATGCCATTGTGATAGGATCGGGTATCAGTGGAGGCTGGGCCTGTAAAGAATTAACGGAAAAAGGGCTCAAAACTCTTTGCCTGGAAAGAGGACGGGATGTCAAACACATTGAAGACTACACCACCGCCTTCCTCGATCCATGGGATTTTGAATCCCGCGACCGAATTACTGAAAAGACGCTTGCGCGTCAGGCCAAGCAGGCCCGTACCAATTATACTGTCAGAGACTCATCCAAACACTGGTTTGTCGATGACATCGATCATCCGTACAACGAAGTCAAACGATTTGACTGGATGCGCGGCTACCACGTTGGCGGCCGTTCCATTACCTGGGGAAGACAATCCTATCGCCTCAGTCCCATGGACTTCCTGTCTAATCAACGGGATGGATATGGCGTAGACTGGCCGGTACGATATGAAGACATTGCCCCCTGGTATGACCGCGTTGAGTCATTTATCGGCGTCAATGGTCAAATGGATGGTCTGCAGCAACTGCCTGATGGTAAGTTTTTGCCCGCTATGAAGCTCAACTGTGTGGAGCAACACGCCTCCGAGAGCATTGCCAAAAATTTCAACGGACGGCTCTTGACCATTGGACGTAGTGCCAATCTCACCCAGGCCCATAATGGCCGCGGCCAATGTATGTACCGCAGTCGTTGTATGCGCGGCTGCCCATACGGCGCATATTTTTCTTCCCTCTCCTCTACCCTACCCGCTGCAGATGCCACGGGTAAGCTGACGCTCCGCCCCAATTCGATTGTGACGGAAATCATGTTTGATCCCGAAACGCAAAAAGC
>JBCBZF010000620.1:0-4430 GCA_039815525.1 Bacteroidota bacterium
CTGAAAAGGGACGAATCTGTATCGATAAATTGAAAACCCCTATTCACGACGCAGACCAGAAGGTCATTGGATTGCTGGGGATTAGCCGGGATATCACAGAGACCAAAAAGGCGACTCAATTGCTGGAAGGCAAGCAGATTGAATTAAAGAGCGTGGTCTCCCGCTTGAAAAGCCTGCTTGACCACATTACCGATGGGATTCTGTTTGTCGATAAAGACATGAATTTGCTTCTCGCCAACCGGGCTGCCAATGAAATGTGGGGGTTCTCAGAGGAATTCATTGCCACCGAACCGGACATGCGGGACATTTTGTTGTATAACCGGTACAACAATATCTATCTCGTCGATGAAGACGATGATCAGGCCTGGGAGGAATATATCACGGAGCGGATCCGTATCATCAAAGCTGGTAAATCAGCCCCCATCGAGTTTGAGCGAAAAGATGGGAGTGTGTTGATTTATCAGGTAATGGCCTTGCCAGATGGTGGCCGAATGCTTACCTATTTTGACATCACTGAGAGACGAAATGCCAAGCTTGCCCTCGAAGCGGCCAAAGAGGTTGCAGAGGAAGCCAATCGGACCAAGAGTGAGTTTCTGGCCAACATGAGCCATGAAATTCGCACGCCCATGAATGGAGTCATTGGCATGACCAGTCTATTGATGGGGACAGCCTTGTCAGATGAACAGTCTGACTATGTGCAGACCATTCGGACCAGTGGAGACTCCCTGCTAACCATCATCAATGATATTCTGGACTTTTCAAAGATAGAGTCCGGGAAGTTGGAATTGGAAATGCAGCCCTTTGTTCTCCGGGAATGCTTTGAAGACGAATTGGAATTGGAATCGCCAAAAGCGACCGCGAAAGATCTGGGTTTGGCGTATCACCTGTCAGATCATACCCCTCACGCGATCATTGGTGATGTAACTCGTTTGCGCCAAATCCTGGTTAATCTCTTGAACAATGCGGTTAAGTTTACTGAGAAGGGTGAAGTAGTGGTCAATATTTCGCAGGAAAATGTTGACCAGGACCGACAGCGGATCGTTTTTGGGGTGAAAGATACCGGGATTGGGATTCCGCCTGACCGTTTGCATCGTCTCTTCCAATCCTTCAGCCAGGTGGACGCTTCCACGACACGTAAATACGGTGGTACTGGACTGGGATTGGCGATCAGCCGTCAGTTGGCAGAGTTGATGGGAGGTCGTATGTGGGTCGAAAGCAGTGGGATTCCCGGTGAAGGGGCTACCTTCTCTTTCACCATTGAAGCCGATATCAATACCCCTCAAATCATCGCCCACAAACAAGCGATGAAGGTGTTGAAGGGTAAAAAGATCCTGATTGTAGACGATTACCCTACCAACCGACGCATTCTCATAGACTGTCTCACCAATTGGGGGATGGAGCCTTTGGCCTTTGCATCAGGTCCGGCAGCATTGGCCGCTCTTGAAGTGGAAAAGCCAGCCATTGCCATTCTTGATATGCAAATGCCAGACATGGATGGGATTCAATTGGGGCGGGCTATTCACCAAATGCCGCAGCACGCCAAATTGCCACTGATCATGCTTTCTTCTATCGGACATCGGCCCAGACATGAAGATGTACAATTCTTTGCCTACATGAACAAACCGACTCGTTTTTCTCACCTCTTTCAGGTATTGGTTAATGCGTTTTCGGTAGAGAAAATGGTTCTCAATAAGGAAGAAAAAAATCTGGTATTTGACGGAAAAATCAATGAACAAAAAGACCTTCGGATTCTGGTAGCTGAAGATAACCTGGTCAATCAGAAAGTGGTCAAACGCATGCTACAAAAACTCGGTTACAATGCCGATATCGCTGCTAATGGCAAAGAGGCAATCCATTCCCTGCACCGTCAGCCATACGATTTGGTCCTGATGGATATGCAGATGCCTGAAATGGATGGCATAACTGCAACCAGACAGATTCGTCAGCAGTTTGCCCCCAACTACCAGCCGTATATAGTGGCCCTGACTGCCAATGCACTTGAAGGAGATCGCGAACGCTGCATTGAGGCCGGGATGAATGATTATATGAGCAAACCGATCCGCATCAATGAGTTAAAAGAAACCCTCAATAATTGTCCGGTTTTGGTCTAGGTGGAAAAGATGGGCAATCAAATATTTTCCTATCTTCGGTAGACCAAACTACTTCTATGACCGTATCTCCTACGCAGCGAGAGGCACTGATTGCAATATGCGACAGTCTGATACCGACAACTTCTCAATCATCTGATCCCCATGATTATTGGCGCCGTCCTGCATCGGATATGCAAGTGGCAGACCAGATTTTAGAGTTGCTGGATGAATTATCCGCCCATCATCAAAAGGAATTTCGCCAACTGTTGTTTCTGCTGGGGAGTCCTTTACTGGGCCTTACTTGGATGGGGCCGCTGAAGCCTGCCCATAAATTGTCTCATGAACAGCGGACCAGGCTTTTGCAAAAATGGTCTGCCCATTTCCTCCCAAACATTCGCAATGGTTTCAACAGCCTCAAGAAACTGACTGGCTTTTTCTTTTTTTCTGGTAAGAAAGGAGAAGAGGCCAATCCTGCCTGGGCGGCACTGGCGTATCAAAATGATTTTCCTGTTCCAGCAGTTGCAGAAAATGAGATTCAGCCGCTTCACATCCAGAGCGCTACAAATCTCGCGTGTGATGTGTTGGTGATTGGGAGTGGTGCTGGTGGCAGTGTGATTGCTTCGGAAATGGCGTTGGCCGGAAAAAAAGTTTTGGTGGTGGAAAAAGGGCCTTATTTGTCCAGCCAGAAGTTTAGCCAGACTGAAGGTGAAATGATGCGTTCGCTTTATGAAGCGAGGGCTGCACTGACCACCATGGACGGTGGCATGTCAATCCTGGCAGGCAGTTGCCTGGGAGGCGGCACGACCGTCAACTGGGCGGGTGCATTTCGTACGCCTGATTATGTTCTGGAGGAATGGGCAAAAGAACATGATAATCCACATTTTCTGACCGAGGAATACGGGAGAGGCTTTGCTCATTTAGAAAAGAAACTCTCCATTTCCACCGAGCTGCTGCGCCACAATCCACAGAATCAGTTTCTGTACGATGGGGCGCAGGCAATCGGTCATCCGGTCAAAATTATTCCACGTAATACAGCTGCCCCCCAGGGACTGGACGCCGAATTGGCCTGGAAAGCCCAGGGCTTTTCACCGCTTGGCGACCGCTATCAGGTAAAAAAATCAACCGTGTACACCCTGTTACGGGAAGCAGCGGATCATGGTGCAGATTTTCTGGTTCATACTGAAGTAGATAAAATCAAGATCGAAAACGGTCAGGCAGTGGGAGCCATCGCCTACACAAAAACGGAAGATGGGCAGCGGCATACCGTCAACATCCGCGCTGCCAAAGTGGTGGTGGCAGCCAGTGCTTTGCACAGTCCCGCTATCCTGATGCGGAGCGGCCTCAAACATCCGCATCTGGGTAAACATTTGTATTTCCATCCTACGGTTGCGGTGCCGGCCCTATACGATCAGAAGGTAGATCCCTGGTTTGGACCCATGATGTCGACGGTCTGTGATGCGCTCACCCGTCTGGACGGAAATTATGGATGCAAACTCGAGACCCCACCCGTTCATCCCGGTTTGATGTCTTCGGCCCTGCCCTGGCTTTCTGGAGAAGATTACAAAGCCCGCATGCTGGAAATCTGCAATACGGCCAGCTTCATTGTCTTGACCCGCGACAAATTTGGCGGTGAAGTCAAACTGGACAAGCATGGCAAAGCCATGTACACTTACTCACTTTCTGAATATGATCGCAACCACATGATTCGCGGTATTCAGGAAGCGGTGCGGATTCATGCAGCAGCTGGTGCGCAGCGTATTTCCGTCTTGCATAATCAACCCATGGAAGTGTATCCAGGGCGAGAAGACGTGGAGACTTTTGTCCAAAAGATTCCAGAAATGAAGTGGCAACTCAATCGCTACAATCTGTACACCGCCCATCAGATGGGCAGCTGCCGGATGGGGGGTGATGCCGCGCGTCATCCCCTGAAGCCCAATGGTGAAACCCGTGAAGTGCGCAATCTCTTCGTGGCGGATGGCAGTGCATTCCCCGCGGCCAGCGGTGCCAATCCAATGCTGTCAATTCAGGCGCTTGCCTATTATATTGCACAGCAAATTAAAGCTCAATAGGGTGCGCGGAAGCGAAAAAGATGGTGTTTGGACCCAATCATGGGTATTACCTGCTTTTCTGGCTGGACCCGGTCGGGCTGCTTCAATGGCCGCCATGGGCAATCTCTTTCAGGAAGCGGCTGGTAATCATGCCGTCTACCGCGCCTTGGGATTTGACCATATGAAAGCACGGGGACAATACTGGGTCCTCAACCGACTCCGCATTCACATGACGCGCTTTCCGCTCTGGGATGAAGCGATCAACGTCCAAACCTGGGTCAGTAGCATGCGC
>JBCBZF010000862.1:0-3181 GCA_039815525.1 Bacteroidota bacterium
CCATCCATTTACCAGAGACAAGCTTGTGATGCAGGCTGAACTACCCCGAAAATTCCAAAAGCTATTTCCCCCTCAAAAAGGGGTATAGTAGAAAATCCGATTAAACCATTGGGAGCGTTTCCAGTCAAAGGTATATCCTCTCCTAAAAATTGACACATGACATGACACGCTACCTACCTGAATTGCTCAGCCTCTCTCTCCTTTGTTTTATCCTTCAACTCTCCGCTCAGAACAATACCCAATGGGGCCCAGATGGGATGGTTATCATTGAAGATGGGTCGGGCGGTTTTCAAGCCAACCTTGACCCGGGCGACCGCTTTAGCCGGGACCATGATCAGGCAGGCGACATCAATGGGGATGGCGTCATAGACCTCGTCATTGGCGCCCGCTCTGATGATGATGGTGCAACAGACGCTGGTGCTGTGTATATCGTTTTCATGAACAGTGATGGGACCGTGAGTCACAATCAAAAAATCTCCATGCTGGATGGTGGTTTCAATGAAACCCTTCTGGCCAATAACTTCTTTGGATATGGTGTGGCTGGTATCGGAGACTACAATGCCGATGGTATTCCGGACATAGCAGTTTCGGCCCCAGCCTCCGCGAATGTAGCCTTATACATCATTCACCTCCACACCGATGGCACGGTGAAGAGCTTTGTCAAAAACCCAAATATCCGAGCCCAGGGCCTTTCCGCGGTTGGAGATCTTAACCATGATGGCAGAATTGACCTGGTCGCTTGTGATCCGAATTCCGACCTCGGTGGCAACAATCGTGGAGCCATCGATATTCTGTTTCTGGATGATTCTTCCCAGGTGATGACGAACAGCACGGTTACCATCAGCTCCGTCAGTGGTGGATTTGGAATGGGTCTTGAAAATGGAGATCAATTCGGAGGCAGAGAAGTCGCCATACTGGGGGATATTGACCAGGATGGAACAGAGGAACTGGCAGTTGGTGCATTCATGTCGGATGGAGGAAAAGGAGCCATTTGGATTCTCTCGCTGGACAGTACGTCTTTTCAAGTTGTCTCTAAAGTCAAAATAACCGAAGGACTCAATGGCTTCACAGATACACTGACAAGCGGCATCAATCCCAATGGCACGGAAGGCGCAAGTTTTGGCCACGCATTGTGCCGGGCCGGAGACCTCAATGGAGATGGCATCACGGACTTAATCACGGGTGCCAATCAACAAAATGAAGGATGGGGGTATATTTTATATCTCAATGCCGATAAAACGGTTAAGACTTACACGCGCATCAACAATGCAGAAGGTGGCTTTGGTTTGGCCCTTGACGCAGAGGAAAGATTTTCCCGTTCTATTTCTTTTGTTGGCGACTTAAGGGGAGATGGTACCATAGCCGTAAATCTTGGCGGCGGGGCCGGGGCCGGAAGTGCAGGCAAACTCTACCTGCTTTTCTTCAAAGCCTGCGACTTCCCCCAGGAGGATGGATTCAATCATTGGAGCGGTGGCAATACCTTGTTTACCAACTGGAGCCATAGTGCCCAAATGTTAATCAGCGACTCATTAACCTTCGAACAATGCACGTTCCGGGCTTTTGAAACCGATGCGCCTTACATGACATATAATTTTAATGATGGCAGATGTATCTGCAAAGATTCAACCGCAATCCTAACCACCAGCACCGAACTCAGTTCCGCCTTTACAAACCAATGTAATGATGGTGTTCTGGCAACCAGTACGCTGCAGCCAGTCTCCATATCATCAATCAGGGTTTATCCCAATCCTACTCAGGATCGGGTGATGGTCGAGCTTGAACATCAGGCTGCGTTGCAAAGCGGGACGCTGCGGATTTACGCCATGGATGGGAAAATCCTTTTCTCTCAAGCCATTCAATCAAGGCAAATAATCATTGATTTAACTACATATCCCAGTGGCATGTATCACATGGTGGTCAAATTGGGAGCAAGGCTAGAGCAAGTTCGTATTCAAAAATATTAGGCGGAACGCTGGCTTCAACGTACCAAAACTTTCTCAAATCCTGACCGGCCGTTCAATTCACATTCAAGGACATACATAGCGGCCGGGAGCCCGGAAAGAGGAAGTGCAACCTTGTGACGACCAGCTTGAACCAATTCAGTGCGGCTCAACACTTGCTTGCCTGCCAGATCGAGTAAGCGAAGCTGTAAGGGAGCCGTTAACTGGCTTTCAACCCAAATCATCAGTTGTTCCCCGTCTGGAGGCTGTTGGATTCTGACATCATCTTCACTTGCATAACGGACACTAAGCAAATCAGATAAATGGCTTTCACCATTGGCATCCAAAAACCGAATACGGTAATGATTCATGCCATCAAATGGTGTTGGGTCCAGGTATTGAAAAAAATCTGCTTCTCCCCTTCCCTTTCTACTGGGCAAGCCTGCAATGGCAGTAAAACCTCGCTGTGGCATCACTTTCTCGATCACAAATTTCTCTCCTCCTTCATCCAGTCGGACCGTCCAATCCAATGCAATACCACCCAAGACTTGTTTTCCATTCATCTCCATCCAATCCAATCCCAAAATTCCACAGTCATTTGAGGCATTGTAAACCGCACACTGACGAGGCGTATTAAAGTCATTTCCACCGCCACAATTGACCAATGGAGGAGAATAACCCGTACAGGAAGTCGTGATCACATGGTTGCCGCCACCAACGTCAGCGGTCGGGTCCAAGGTACGATTTTCGTCTCCTGCGGCGATGGCATAGTGCATGACATCACCGGCACTGATGATGTGCCCCAGTTGATGGCCATGCCCAAGTTCATGTAAGATGATCGATTCAAAATCATGTTCTGTGAGACCAGGCGAGGCTGGCCCATAATTCCAGTCCAGCGTACTGGAAGGTAAACTCGCCCCATCCTGACGGATGATGATGTCCATGCCCACAACTTCCCAATCCGATGGACCACAGGATGAGTACTGACTGAGGCAAACGGCCAACGTACTGGTGCTATGATTGAGGCTGATATCATATGCACCGCTCTCAAAACTGATGATATTGATGCCATCATCGCCGGGAATCTGGGTGGTAGTTGTTCCACATCCGATTCCCAGAAAAAATGGTACACCAGTTCCTGTGTTCCAGGTACTAGCCGCTGCTTCAGCCGCAATGGTCGCTGCTGGTAGAGTCGTAATGTCTACACCTGAATTGGCCGTATTGGTGCTGTATTGGAAAAA
>JBCBZF010000472.1:0-5423 GCA_039815525.1 Bacteroidota bacterium
AGGTCCAGCCAGCCAATGCCCGGACCGTCAATCATCAAGAAGGTGAGGTCGTCATTTTGTATACCCAATTGACTGATCAGAAGAGAAATTTTATAGACTTGCTCTACGACTGCGAAGGCATCGGCAAAGGGCGCAGCGTTCTTGATTTCGGCTTCACTGTTCACAAAATCATCAGCGAGAAAAGCCTCCATGGCGGTTTGGGCTGGAAGGGAAGGATGCGCGAGGTGAACCGATAGTAGTTCTGCGGTCAGACTGCTGTCCAGTTCCAGTTCTTCGCTGAGTTTTTGGATGACCAAAGACTCCATCAGATCTGGTAGCAATACCTGTAAAAGGGGATTCAATATATAATTGAAGCGATTGCTCAGCTCATTGCTGGTAGCAGGCTCGCTGGTTGGTAAGGCCGTCAGGAGAGTAGTCTGTGCGTCTAGCAGGTCTGGCAGGAATGTCAATTCATTGACGATGAAGTTTTGCTGATCGGCATTGCTTTGGGTAGAACTGCGATCAATGATCGCCATGGCAAGCTGGACCTTGTCTTCAAGGCTCTGACTGCCATCGGCCTGAAGGACCAGGCTGAGGTTTTGTTGTACCACCAGACGCAGATCATCATCCACCCCCGGCGTTTGGTCAGCGCGAAGTTTTTGTAAATCTGCCCGCAATTCTTCCAGGTTGAGTCCAATCTCAACTTCATCGGTTGCGATCGCCGCATTTTCAACAAAGCGATGCAGCAAGATATAGCGTAGGTCTTCCAGCTCAATTCTGGCGTCTTTCAACTCATTTCGCAGGGCCACAAATGCAAAGCTGTCCCAAGGATCGGCTGCATTGCTGCCTTCCCGTAATGCCTGAATGCCACTCATTTCCCGCAGACTGAGATAGTCTGTGATCGAAAGTTTGAGACTGCGGGCAAATAAACCAATGCGATAGAGTTGAGACAAATGTGCAAGATTGAGACTTGTGTCTCCACCAAAGTCGGCCTCGATGATGGCTTGCATGTCTTCCTCAGATAAATTCACTGCGGCCTGGACAAGCGGACTGTATTGCAGGTCGGTAAGGCTTTTGTCCGTAGCGGCCAGTTCATCACGGGTTGCATTGAGGCCAAAAATACTTTCCAGCTCTTCAATTGGATTGTTGACGGCTTGATTGAGAAAAAGCTCATCGTATAAGCTCGCATTTCCCTCATAGGCATGGGTTTCAATGCGTTCACCCCACCAACTGAGGAATTGTGGAAAGCGCAGCTTAGGGAAATCTGTCTTCAGAGCGTGCATGCCTGCCAAAGCGGTGATCACATCAGCGGTGATCTCAGGCGCATTGAGGCTGGCCAGCGCCTGATCCAGTTCGATCAATTGCCAACCCAGAATGCGTTGCAAACGGACAAAGCGATGGATGCGATCCAAATAAGTCGCCCGGTTGGCTGTGGTCCAACCGCCGATTTCAGCCTCAGTCAACGAGCAGGGATTTTCCGCATCAAAAGAAATGTAAAGCGCGTCGCCGTCTACCTGGATGAAGCGGACCTGCAACAACTCTTTCAAAGCATCATACTCTATTTCAGCTTGTCGCATGAAGGTGAGTACATCGTTCAGTTGGGTCAAATTCCCGCTGCTCAATCCCCAGTAACCGCGTACTGCGGTAGCATTGGTATTCGGTGTGGTAATAAGCTCATACATCTCCGGAATGATACCCAGATATTCGCGGGCTGCTTCAGCATCAGTAGCGGGGTCGATCCTGAATTGCTGCATGAGTTCATGGCGTGGCATACCCAGATGGGTAAGATAGGTTGCTGCTTCCTCCCGCCAAAGGTTGAAAGGCAAATTCCACGGATAGCTTGTGATTTGCTCTGTGGTGGCATCCCGCCGCAGCCGTTCGTATGCATCTACATTGATGTTTTCTGGATTGGCGGCCAGGACTGCTGCTTCAGCACTGGTCTGTGGGACATCTTCAGAAACTGGCAGATTGACACCCTGACTGCTTACATTGGTATAGGTCAGGGGAACAATCGCATTTTCCAGCACTTCATTGACCAAATCCAGATACGGCATCGGAGTGAGCGCATTTTCGCAATGCAAATCAATGTTGCCGATGTCTGGTCGGCGGGCAAAGAGCTTTTCCAGGGCCGTGTCTCCATCAGAAGCATCCGCCCGGTTGAGGAACATGAGTAGGTCCACTAAATAAGCAGAGGGACTCAAAACGGACTCACAATGCTCACAACTACAGAAGTCCTGGGAGCCAAAGATCGTTTCCAGATCAGCAATGCCGGTTTCATCAACCTCTGGTGCCCGATGAGCTGGCATGACGTACATGGGTACATTTTGCAGGATGCCGCCATAGTTGAAGTAGGCATTCATGGCTGTATTGGCGACGGCGACGGCATTGTCGTAGACCAGTTGGTAATCGGTCCGGGTCGGGTCGCCGGCCAAGGCCTGCAGGCTGGTGTCGCCATTCCCCGGCGCATAGCGACGCAAAAACGCACCTTGTCCCATAGACTTGATGGCCGTAGCTGAACGTAAGCCATCCTCCCAAAGTGGCAGGAGACGTTCAAACTTTCCATAGGCAGGGGCGACATGAAACAGGCGTTCCAGACCGCGCAAATCTTGGGTAAAGCTTTCCGGGTCAGCGATGCCTGCCAATGTGTCTGGATTGTCCTGTAAATATCGGGTTACAGTGGTGCTGCGGAACTCGAAGGTAGGATGATTGAGGAAAAAACTGGTGAAGCGGTCGTTGTCGTCGAAATGATTGAGCCATCGATTGGCCAATACGGCAGTGGGGAAGGCATCTTCTACTACTTGCGTCAGCCGACGCGCATACAGCTCTTCCCGGACAGTATCATCATCACCATTGACAGTAGTCGGTACCCCCACTTCATTTTCGCGAATCAGGCGCAACCAGTCATTGGTTTGAAAAGCGGCCAGTTCGCGTACATCCAGAATCTGACGATTCTGCAGGGCTTCCACCATCGGCAGATGGTTTTGGGAGATGGCTGCAAACTGCAGGCTGCGTTGCAGACTTTCTACCTTTGCCGCACCAATACCATCTTTTCTTTGATTGTCCCAGAAGGCAGACATTTCGCCCTGGTGTTTCGCATAATCCTGTACGAAACTGCTCTGTTCAGCCGCTGTCAGGTTTCCCAGATCTAGCACGCCTTTTACACGGCTGCCCAGAGCGGATTCATCATTGAGAACCTGCAGGACGCGTGATTCGCTGAGTTGACGATTCAGGGCGGTCAATTGTCGATCTGACAGTTGACGGATTTCATTGTTGTCAACCGCTGTCTTTAACGCATTTTGCAGAGCCGCTGGCTGCTGGTTGAGTAAGGCACCAAGACTGGTTGGTTGTCCCTGCGCGTAGAGACCATAAAGAACTTCTGTGCCGACCCCGCTTTGCTCAGTATCTCGCGAAGCTTTAATGTAACGCGCTACCTGGATATCTTCGAGGCCACTTTGGTTGGCCAGAACCGTGATTTCCCGTTCGCTGATTTCGTTGACATTCGCTTCTTGTAATAATTCTGCCAGCGCATTTTCGACTTGTGTAAACTCTGAAGGTCCGCGGAAAACGCTTTCACCTACTACCAGATTGACCACTTCCTGATCCAGTGCGTTGAGAATCAGGGGAGAAGCCGCCACCTGGCTTCCATCCTTTTGTTGGAATGCTCTCACCACCAAATCTGCACGCCCCTTGGTCAGATCAATGAGATCCTGACTGGTGTAACGGATCGAATAGGAGCCTTTTACATCCGTTTTCGACTCTCCCAGTACCTTCTCTGACTGATTGCCTTTGTCAAAAGCTTTCACCACGATATTGCGGATGCCGCTGCCATCTGGTTTCACGATCCGACCTGAGACAGCATACAGGCGTGGGGTTCTCCCTTCTCCCGGAACCACACTTTCATCCAGCACAATCTCTACTTCCCGCCTGCGCTCTTTTACATTCCAGATGACATCCTTGCGGGTGTTTTTGATACATTTTTCGCCTTGATAGATCTGGAAATAAAGATCCGGATGACGGTCGATCAGCAAACGATTATAGGTGGTGGGATGAATTTGCAGACTGAAAAATCCGCTTTCGTCGGTGATGGCATTGCCGAGAAAGTCATCACTGATCCGGTCAAAATCCCAGACTTCAACTCTGAGATCAGCGACGCCTTGTTGTGTCTGTGGGTCCAGTACGTGACCCTGGAGGAGAATGATATTGGAGAGCATATCTGTAAAGTTCATGTTGGTCAAAAGGAATGATTTAGAAAGAGCCCCGAAAGCCGAGGTTCTGATTGAAAGTTGAGCGAAGTGGTCCACTTTCACGCTCAGGATCAACGCGGAAATTCAAACGGGTGTCAGAGTAAACATTCAGCCAGGGCAGGAGCGGTACATTCACCTGAATGCGCGGTGCGAGGCCAAAAACACTTTCGCTCTCTTCCCCAATTGCAGCGCTGTCTTCGAAAGACAAGCGACCATCTACCTGGATACCAATGCCGTTGAAGATTGGTCCCACCAATGGGAAGTCGTTGAGTGGCAGTGGAATATCCGGTACCAGGCTGATCGGAGAGGGAATAGGGAGTTCGCCCAGCGGGGTTTCCAGATCTGTTCCATGCAACAGCAGTTGAGTAGGTCCCCAATCGCCACGCAGCCCTGATACGCTTGCACCAGTTACGGCACCAAGCCCGGCAAAGATGCCCAGCCCAATCAGTCCACCCATATGTTCATTGGCAAAATCTTCCCCAAAGCTTTCGAGTTGTCCGGTTACGCCTGAGCGTTCCAGAATCTTGCCTGCTGACCCCAGTAATGAACCACCCAGGTCAAAAGAAGGTGCCGGTGCGAATGGATCACGCGGTCGAAAGGATTCCAGTTGTTGCAGCTGCTGCAATGGGCTGGTGAATTCTCCCTGGGCAATCTGTTCCTGGCTCAATGCCACCGTAGCCCGAAACAAACGGGAAGGCAGATCCAGTGGCAATGCCTGCGGAAGATTGGGATCAAGAAATGGCGGTGGCAATAAGTCCAGCAATTCGGCTGGGCTTAGGAACAAACGCGGCCCAAATAGCAAATCAAGGTTTAGCTGTTGGTTAAACAGAGGCGTAGCCGGAAGCGCTGAGTCTGTGCTCAGATCCAACTCACCATCTGGCGATGGGACACCATCATCAGCCTCTTCATTTCCATCGCCCAAACTGAGTTGTAAGTTTAGCCCAAATCTCACACTGGGCAACCTCAACTGAAAATCATCCTCTTCCTCTGCATCCACCTCATCATCATCGTCCAGACCAGAACGGTCTGCGTTCCGAATGGGATTATTAGATGCGTAAGCGTAGAGATTGATGCCCGCGGCGACCCTTTGAGTCCAGCCCAATTTAAATTAGCATTACTTAAATCTGAGTTACTTAGGTCAGCATTGCTCAAATGAGCACCACTAAAATCTATACCGTTTAAATCGGTTTTAGCTAAACT
>JBCBZF010000607.1:0-4500 GCA_039815525.1 Bacteroidota bacterium
TGTCCCATCGGATTTTTCGTCTGAACAGAGGTAGGATTTGATTGAGGCACATCAGTCCCATCAGTCCCTGGCTTTTGTTATGACTTTGAGAAAAGCACTATGCGTATCAAAGGACAAATGCTTTTTGCACTGGTGGTGGTAAGTCTTGTGGTTTTGCTTGCCACCCTTTACCAGTCAGCAGAACCGGAAAAGAAAGAGCCGGTTCCCTTCCTGCAGGTTTCACCTGTCTGGGCAGACTCCGTTTTACAAGGGCTCTCCCTCTCTGATAAACTTGGCCAAATCCTGATGGCTGAGGTCGCAGCAGATGAAGCACCAGACAGCAATTTGTCAGCAGTCGGCGGAATCAAATTTAATGGTCATGCACCAACAGTGGTACATCAGTTTGCCTGGCAAATCAAGCGACAGCAACCTATTCCCCCTTTGTTGGGTCTCGGCATTCGCAAGCATGAAGACTGGATTCACCTTCCCAATGGAGAAGCGCTGGCCGCCATCTCACAGAAGGACATCCTGGCTGAGGCTACAATGGTTTTCGCACGTCAGGCCAAGGATGCTGGTATCCACACCATTTTTCTTGAACAATCCAATGAAATATACCGACCCGAAAACCGCCAGGGAATTGTTGATAATCTCCTGTCAGTCGCCAGCACTTTACAAGCAGAAGGACTGGTGGCTGTACCCAATAAAGCGGCCGCCTATTTCCCTTTGGTACGAGACAGCATCAGGCGCGACAGCCTGATGTGGCCTTATCGCCGTATGGCAAGCAAAGGCTTATCGGGATTGTGGGTCTCCAATGCCTCTATCGAACGCATCAAATGGCATTCTGAAAGGAGGGATATCATCAAACAATATCTACTCGATCATGGCCAGTTTGAAGGACTGATGTACGCCCGGCTGTCAACAGAAGAAGCCGAACGCAAAGATCGCCTGCATCAAATCATCAAATCTGGGGCAGATGTGGTGATTGTTCCGCAACATCAGCTCTCAGACACCAAAAAGGACCTGATAAGGCTGTACAATGAAGGGGTGATTCGTTCGACGACATTGAATGATCGGGTTAGGCGGATTTTACTGGCAAAAAGCTGGACCCAGGCACCAGAAGCGCAAGCTTTGGCCATGGCTCAGGATAGTCTTCAGCCCCTTCCGGATCGTCCGGCGGACAAGCTTCTGGCGCGTCGACTGACGCAGGCGAGTATTATTTCCCTGCGCAATACCCTGAAGAGATTGCCCATTGACAATCTTCAAGTCAAAAAAATTCATTTACTCAGCATTGGGGACAGCTTACCAATCCTTCGGGATCAGTTGCGCCAATACGCGCCAGTGGAAGAATCTTTCCTGTTTGCTGAAGCAGGCAAAGCACTCCCCGCTGTACCGATTGAGCAGTTGCGTCAATTTCAGCCCGTTTTGGTCAGCATCGAAAGTGCCCAATGGACAGCAGCCCAGCATGACGCATTTGTGGCGTCACTCCAAGAATTACAGACCAAAACCCAGGTTATCCTGGTCAATCATGGTTCAACCGCATCACTTGCACCATATGCTTGGTTGCCGACCATCGTCCATGCTTTCGAGGATGATCCGCTGTCGCAACAATTATTGGGACAGGCCATCATGGGTGGGGTTTCACCTCAGGGGCGAATGCCACTGGCCCTGGGACCAGATCTCGCTTTCGGAAGGCGGGATTCTTTGCCACTTATGCGCATTGCTTATGCGGAACCAGAAGCAGTGGGTTTGTCCAGTCAGGTGCTGACGTATATTGATTCCATCGTCGCAGAGGGCATTGATGAGCATGCTATGCCGGGCTGTCAGGTACTGGTCGCCAAAAGCGGTAGCGTGATCTACCAAAAGGCCTTTGGTTATCATACCTATTTGAAAAAGCGCCCCACTGAGCTGACTGATCTCTATGACATTGCTTCCGTAACCAAGGTTGCGGCTACCACAGTTGCCGCCATGAAGATGGCAGACGAAGGCCGTATTTCTTTGGTCCAGCCCATTGAGCGGTATTTCCGCCAAACGACCATTGAACTGGACTCGTCCAGCAAACAGGATTCACTTCTCGTACATGCTGACAGCCTGCAAAAATGGATTGTAGCCGATAGCAGTGAGAGCAATCCATACCGTCTGGTGGCCCAAAGAGAAGGAGGAGTCAGGTCCAAATTGGATACCTTTCATAGAGGCGACAGTGTTTTATTGGTCAAAACCTCATTCATCGGTAAGAGGCGGGTCAAATCTCCCTTGTCTGAGCTGAAGCTGCGTGAGTTGCTGACCCATCGTTCTGGCTTACCCAAAGGATTGCCAATCTTTCCTTTTCTCCGCTACCGCAACAGTCAGAAAGGGATTGGCAAATACGACCGCTACTATCATCCACGGCCTGACAGTCAATACAATATCACCGTAGCGCGCAACTTCCACCTGCGGAATGACTACTGGGATACGCTCTGGACCAAAACATTGAGTACGGTGCCGTCGCCGGAGAAAGCCTACGAATACAGCGACGCCAACATCATTTTGGTCCAGCAAGCCATTGATTCAGTCAACGAGGAATCGATCAGTGATTATCTGATTCGGGAGGTTTATGGACCGCTCGGGCTACAACAGATC
Organism: Bacteroidota bacterium; assembly: GCA_039815525.1. Classification (GTDB taxonomy): domain Bacteria; phylum Bacteroidota; class Bacteroidia; order J057; family J057; genus JBCAWW01. The sequence goes on from JBCBZF010000607.1 coordinate 2,596, forward strand.
TGCTACAATCCACGAGAAAATGTCTCCATTGAGCGGATTGTTCCGACTGAAAACGACCTGCGCTGGCGCGGACAATTGCTGCGCGGCTACGTTCATGATCCAACCGCAGCTTTGCTGGGAGGCGTTTCCGGCAATGCCGGGCTGTTTTCCAATGCCAATGATCTGGCCATCCTGTTCCAGATGATTCTCAATGGCGGCAGCTATGGCGGTCAGCAGTATTTTCGTCCCAAGACGGTCAAAGAATTTACCCGCCGGCAGGGCGGCCATCGCGGCTATGGCTTCGACAAGCCACCTGCGCAGGGCGCCAATTACATCATTGCGCCTTCGGCAACAACTGAATCATACGGCCACACTGGTTTCACCGGAACCTGCGTTTGGGTTGACCCGGCCCATGATTTGATTTTTGTCTTCCTCTCCAACCGTGTCCATCCAAGAGCCAACAACTGGAAACTCAACCAATTGCAGATCCGCCAACGCATTCATGAAGTGGTCTATCAGGCGATGGAGAAAACAACGAAACCCTGAGTGATTTCCCTGACATTTCGCACCATAAATGACATATTCTTTTCAGGTTCAAAGAAACCGCCACCAACTATCCGTACTTCCCGCAAGATCAATTGCCGCATTGACCGGGAAACTGTAACTTCCGGTTTGCTTTAACCTGAACCCCACTGTATGAAAACCCTGGTGATTGCACGACACGCCAAATCTGATTGGCCGGAATCCGTCGCTGATATTGACCGTCCACTTAAGCCAAGGGGCATCAAAGACGCTACCTGGCTGGGAGAACTGCTGAAACAGCAGGAATTTCAGCCTGACCACATCATTTCATCCCCTGCCAATCGTGCCCGGTCTACCGCCCAAATCATCGCCGACCAGGTCCGCTACACCAAAGAGCTGGCCATCGAACGTTCTGTCTACTATGAAGGCGCGGGTCAACTTCTTTCTTTGATCCAGGACCTACCCGAACAACATGAGACGGTGATGATTTTTGGCCACAATCCAACCATGGAAAATGTGGTTCGCTATCTGCTGCAAGCCGATGCGCATTATGAAATGCCAACCTGCGGAATGGCTTGCTTTGAAAGCTATGGACGTAGCTGGAAGGATTTCGTCAACCAATGCAGAATGCGGTGGCTGTTGGTCCCAAGACTGAAACGAAAAGTCTAATGCCTCACCCACTCTTCGAGCTCCTGGGTGATCCCAAACCATTTCTTGATCGTGTATTTTCCTATCTGGAACAAGACAAAGTAGACGTTTCCGATTTGTTCATGGATCACATCTGCTATCGGGTGGAGACAATGGCACGCTATAAAGCATTGAAACAATCACTGCTTGCATTGGGAGTATGTCTGACTGACAAAGAGGTTGGTGGTCGCCCTATTGCGACATTTGAGCTGAGCGAAGCTTTTTCCTACCGCCGCCGTTCTTGCCGCCTGCTTGAACTGCCAGCCCCTAAGTCAGGCCGTTTCTATGCTGAAGGCTATGAGCACATTGAGTTTGTCATACCCGATTTACAGGCTTTTGCGGATCAATACGCCCATCTCCCGCTTGGCCAAAAAGGTTTGGCCAAAGCCATCAATCCTGATCTGAAGCTGACTTATGAGGCAGGCAGTGTCAAATTTCATCCTTATCCACTGGATTATGTGATCAGGGTATTGGAACAATAAACCTTCCAGCGATTCGATGCTGGCTTAGATTCTCTGTTTTCACGTAAGCTTTTGGAAGTAACATTTCCGCAGAAATGTGCGTCTTTTCTTCCCTTTACCCATCCAAACAATCTAAAATCCATTTATCAGCCATTCTCATGATGTAAGATTTGGTACGTATATCGTCACTTTTTTGCCTTTCATCGAGAGACGCCATGTAAGATATTTCAATTTTCGTTCTTTTGTATCAACAGAA
>JBCBZF010000433.1:0-5825 GCA_039815525.1 Bacteroidota bacterium
CGTCAAGCGACGGGCAACGTCATTGGTATGACCAACATAATAGCGGTCTGACTTCTTTGAATAAAGAATGTAAATGAAATAATTCATGATTGTGCTTATAAAAAAAGCCATCCGAATTGGATGGCTTTTGCTCCCCCTCTTGGACTCGAACCAAGGACCTATTGATTAACAGTCAACCGCTCTAACCAACTGAGCTAAGGAGGATTCTATCTTCTACTTTTTCTCTTTAGCCTCTTGATTAATCCCGATGTATCGGGACTCAACCAATTGAACTAAGGAGGAATGTGGATGCAAAGAAATGGCCCTTACAGCAAAAATCCAAAATATTTTTTCCAAAAATGTGCAGTTGCCTCATTTTCAGGCCTGTCCATTTGCAGCATACCCATTGAGGTATTTCTGCTCGATCATTTCAAGATCACTTTTCCGATCATTGATGTGGATCAAAGCATGAAAATCATTGAGTTTGTGCAATAGCGGGAGCAGCTGTTCTCGCTCATCTTCGGCCAGATTACCCGCCACCACATGGGCCACCCGATCCATCTCTTTCATGGTCTCATTCAAAACTGCTTTGCCCGCACTCGTAATTTTGACCCGCTTCGAACGACCATCATTGGGATCATTGAAAGATTCCAGGTATCCCTGCTTACTCAAACGTTTGATGATCTCGATGCCAGAGGTAATTTCCAGTAAATGTTGCTGAATCAAAGCCGTTTTGGTCATGCTCCCCTGAAATGCCAATGTCGCCATGAAGGTAAACTCATCCATGGTAGATAAAGGTGTGGCTTCAAGGGCTTTTTTGGTGTAGTGCTTGGCATAACGAAATAGGTAGGAGATCAACATCGTCAAGATGGTTTCTCCCTGCTCCTCAGCGGGTTCCTCACGCATCGGGGGAAGCAATCCCGGCCGGGGCGTGGCCAGTCGCTGGCTCAACCAAATCGAAAAAGTTGACAGTTTGGGCGTTGTCCTGTGATTGGCCGATTCATACTCTTCCAGCAAAGGAAGGAGTTCAGCGAGCAGTTCGTACTTGCCTGGCATTTCGAAGGATTATTATGTTTTTAACGTATTTACTATTTAAACACAAAACAATTCGCTGTTCAGCTGGTTAGCTACTCATTCAGACACCAATATCCTTCTACATTGTTCAGTATGTCACGGTTTATCCTATCAAAGATCTTTCCAAAACTGCTCTTTCTCTCATTCTTTTTGAATGTTTGCGTAGTTTTCGGGCAAAACGGCATCATTAAGGGTCGTTTGTTCAATGAGATCAGCAATGAGCCCCTCGCCTTCGGCTCGGTTTTCCTCCAGGGAACGTCCCAGGGAAGCTACACCGACAGTCTCGGACGTTTTGAAATCAAAAACCTCAAACCGGGGCTTTACAATCTCGAAGCACGATACAGCGGATTCCAGGCTGAAATCATCTACGAAATCCAGGTAACCAATTCCAAACCTTATGTCCTGGAGATTCCCATGAAAGAAGCGGAAGTAGAGGCAGACTCGGTTTTGATCGTGGCCTCTCCTTTCAAACAAGTTGAAGAAGCCCCGCTTTCACTTCGCACCATTGGGAGCAGAGAAATCAAACGCAATCCCGGGGGCAATCGAGACATTTCAAAAGTTTTCCAATATCTGACAGGTGTATCCAGTACGGTCAGCTTTCGAAATGACATCCTGATCAGAGGTGGTGCGCCCAACGAGAATCGCTTTTACATCGATGGCATTGAGACCCCCAATATCAATCACTTCGCTACCCAGGGCGCATCCGGTGGGCCGGTTGGCTTGCTCAATGTGGATTTCATTGGCGAAGTAGATTTCTATTCCGGTGCCTTTCCTGCCAATCGTGGCAACGCCCTCAGTTCTGTATTTGAGTTTCAGCAACGCCCCGCCCGTGATGACCGCCTCGGCGCGACAGCAACGCTTGGCTCTTCTGATTTGGCCTTGACGCTTGAAGGACCTACCGGAGAAAATTCTTCCTTCCTTTTTTCAGTCCGGCGTTCCTATCTACAGTTTCTTTTCCGGGTCCTGGGTTTACCTTTTTTGCCTACCTACAACGACTATCAGTATAAACATAAATTCCGCTTTGGACAGCGACACGAACTCAACATTGTCAGTCTGGGCGCATTAGACCAATTCCGTCTCAACCTGGACGCAGACTCCACGGATGAACAACGCTATATTCTGGGCTTTCTGCCAGTGCAGGAACAGTGGAACTACACCATCGGCGCTTCCTACAAATACTTTGGCGACAATGGCTTTTGGCAAGTGGTCGCTTCCCGGAATATGCTCAACAACACAGCCGAAAAATTCCTCAACAACGATCCCAATCAGACGCTTTTACTGGATTATCAGTCGCAGGAAATCGAAAACAAATTACGGATCGAACGCACCGGAAGGGCCAAAGGCTTCAAGTGGAATTTTGGCGTCAATTATGAATTTGCCAAATACAATGTCGAGACCTTCAATGTGCTTCCTTTCACCGTCATTGACTTTGCGTCCCAACTGAATCTACAGAAATACGGTGCTTTCGCCCAACTGAGCAAACGCCTGGCCGACGAACGGCTAATTCTTTCCCTGGGTGCGAGGGTGGATGGGAACAGCTTCAATGAGAGCATGCAAAACCCGCTCAATCAATTTTCACCCCGCTTTTCTGCATCTTATTACATCACCCCTAAACTGACAGCCAATTTTAATGCAGGCATCTTTTATCAATTGCCACCTTACACGGTTCTGGGTTACCGGGATACTGAGACCCGCGAACTGGCCAATCTGGATCTGACCTACATTCGCAATCGTCAACTCGTCGCAGGTCTGGCCTACACCACCAATGCCAACGCCAAAATCTCCGTAGAAGCTTATTATAAAACCTATAACAATTATCCTTTCCTCCTGCGGGATTCCATCTCGCTGGCCAATCTGGGCGGCGACTTTGGTGTCATCGGCAATGAACCCGCCAGTTCAATCTCCGAAGGACGCACCTATGGTTTGGAAATTCTGGTTCAGCAGAGATTGTTCAGAGGCTTTTATGGCATTGTGGCCTACACCTTAGGATGGAGTGAGTTTCAGGATAAAAACGGCAACTTTGTGCCCTCAGCCTGGGACAGTCGTCATATTGTGGCGCTAACAGCAGGGAAAAAATTCAAAGGGGACTGGGAAGTAGGCTTAAAATGGCGATTAACCACCGGTACCCCTTTTACACCCGCTGACGTGGCAACGTCCAGTTTACGCAATGTCTGGGATGCCCGCCAACGACAGATCGAAGACTTCAATTTACTCAATAGTCAGCGCATTCCAGCCTATCACCAACTGGATTTCCGCATTGATAAAAAGTGGTTTTTCAACAAATGGAGCTTCAATGTATTCTTCGATCTCCAAAATGCATATGGTCTGGAAGTCCCTGGTCCTCCTTTCGTGGATGTCGTCCGGGATGACAATAACCAACCAGTCGTAGATCCCAATGATCCTTCACGCTATCAGATCCGCTTCATCGAAAATGGCATTGGAATCTTTCAGCCGACACTTGGGATTGTGGTAACGTACTAATAGGTGAAAGGGGAGAGGCGTCAGGGGAGAGCCTTTTCCTGCACACTGACCTCATCAGTTTCAAGCCAAGGCTGGCTTTGTAGCAAATATCCTTTTTATTCAATCAGGCAAACAGAATTGTCATCCAGAGACCTGTCTAAAACCTGGTCCGGGAACAAGACCTATTCCCTCTCTAAATGTCCAAATCCACCAGATAAACAACATCCTGAACCCAGTCCAGGCTGCGAAGGTATTCCAGCGTAATCGGTTTGAGTGTGTGATCCAGTTCCATGACCAGTTTGGCAATACCACGCTTGCCAGAACGCTTGACCGACATCGTAGCAATGTTGACTTTACCCTGAGAGATAACATTGGTGATGAAAGCAATACTCCCTTCTACGTCCTCAGCTGTGACAATGACCGTGGTATTTGCAGCGGAAAAATCACAATCGAACCCATCAACGCTCACAATGGAGATCACCCCACCACCTCTTGATTCGCCCAATACCTTCAGTTTTTTATCCCCTCTTACCATATCCAGCAGGATTGAGTTGGGGTGCAGTGCGGAAGCATTACTGACGGCCTTCATTTTAAATTGAAGATCAGCCTCTTTGGCATGATCATAAGCAGTCTTGATCCGCTCATCATCTGGCTTAAAATCCAACAGTCCTCCCAGGATCGCCCGATCACTGCCATGGCCTTCATAGGTGCGCGCAAATGAGTTGTAAAAAGTAATGGTCACCTGCTCCGGCTGCCCACCGAGTAGATGGTGTGCAACGCGACCAATGCGGGCGACTCCACCAGTGTGAGAGCTGGAAGGTCCAATCATAACCGGTCCGATCATGTCAAATATACTACTTCGGCGAGGCATAACGTTCCTTTAATGAAGCGGCAGTTTTTGTGGGATTCGAGGCCCCACAATCTACGTTTCCTTTCTGAGAAAAGAATACGTTTTCGAGCTTTTTAGATTTTTGTAACAATTCACTTCATTCTTTAGGGGATTCACTCTATTGATTGTTATATGGGTTGTAAACGGCAAATTGATTGAGAAAAGGATACTTGTGAGATGTTGGAGGGTATAAATAATTCATTGGTTTTTCAAGGAAAATTGTTGCAGATTGCTTAATGTTTCCCCTGAGACACCTTTCCCTTTCTGTATCACAAGGCGAGGACGGCTCTTTCCAGACAAACCCACAATTGGAACGCCTTTGTTGCACAATTACCATAAGTCTTTGCGCGAAATGAAACATTTGTTCGCTCGTTTGTTACTGGCATTAACGGTTGGGATTTTCTTCTCAACTGAGGCAGCGGCTCAGGACCCGCAGTACTCCCAGTTTTATGCCAACCAACTCCTGTTGAACCCTGCTTTTGCTGGAGCAGGTACTGGCCCCCGTGTCGCGATGAACTATCGCGCCCAGTGGGTGAGGATTCCTGGCTTCTACAAGCAGTTTTCTTTTTCCTATGATCAGCCGGTCTACTTCCTTGGTTCACGTCAGGGTTTGGGTATCAACTTTAATTCTGATCAGGCGGGTGAAGGGGATCTGACCAAATTGAATGTTAGCATCAATTATGCGTATCAGGTTGAAATCACTGACGACAATTTCCTCCGTTTCGGCTTGGCTGGTGGCATCCAGCAGGCGAGTCTGGATTTCTTCAAACTGCGATTCCCGGACCAAATCGATCCCCGTGATGGATTTGTCCGCCCCAGCAACGAGCCGGTACCCAATCAGTCCGTGATTCGTCCCGACGTGAGTGCCGGTCTTGCCTACTTCAACGAATATGCATGGATTGGCGCGACGGTGAATCACATCACTGAACCGATCGAAACTTTCACAGATTTTGCTGGTCAGGATGCAAAACTGCCACGCAAGTTCACTGTAACTGGTGGAATCCGAATTCCGATTTCTGAAGGCCGGGGCCGTAATGCAAGAGATGTTTCTATTACGCCGGTTTTCTTATACAAAATGCAAGGGAATTTTTTCCAGATCGATGGAGGCCTTTATCTGAATGCAGATCCAATGGTATTTGGTGTGTGGTATCGCCACCAGGATGCCATGATCGGCCTGATTGGTGTGAGACAAGGTCCATTTAGCTTTGGCTACTCATATGACTACACCATTTCAGACTTGACGCAGAGCATCAGTGGTGGATCACACGAAGTTTCAGTTGTACTGGAATTCGAATCTGATCCGCCCAGCCGTAAGCTCAGACACCGCAGACTTCCTTGTCCTCGCTTCTAATGTGAAGCTTGGTTGGAAAGCATGGAAGATTTGTTTTTATAAATCATCTTTTGACTGTTATTTTCAAGCGCA
>JBCBZF010000774.1:0-3610 GCA_039815525.1 Bacteroidota bacterium
CAAACCAACCGGTTACATAGACATCTCCGTTGTTGTCGGTCGCAATTCCCTGTCCCAGGTCATCGGTGCTGGTATTGCCGATGTTTTCTACCCATTGAAGGATGCCGAGAGCATTGTATTTGGCAATGAATATGTTCTCTTGTCCAAAAGAAATTTCCGTACTGGCAACCCCATTTGGATTAAAGTCAATCAGGATACCTTCGAACCCACCGGTTACATATATCGCATCATTGGCATCAGTTGCGACCGCATGTCCACCATCGTTGGCGGTACCCCCTACTGCAACATGCCATTGGTAGGCACCGAGACTGTTAAGTTTCAGCAAAAACATATCTTCCTGCCCACTGCTGGTCGTATTCGCGACACCCGCTCCGGGGTTGAAATCTACCGTTCCTCTGAATACCCCTGTTACAATGACATTGGACGAGGCATCTACTGCAAGATCAATGGGCAGGTCATTGACGGTTCCCCCAACCCGGACAGCCCAGTTGAGCGCACCCACAGGACTATATTGTGCAATGAAAATATCCTGCCCACCAGCACTGGTCAGGTTGGAGATGCCTGCGCCAGGGTCCATGTCGATTGTTCCAGAAAAAACGCCGCAAATGTAGACATTTCCATTTGCGTCTGCCGCTATACCTCGCCCTTGATCGGCATTGCCATTGCCAATCCGGTGGGCCCATTCATAGTCCTGAGCGGGGAGGAAATGTAAAAGAATGAGAGAGGTTAGTAGGGAAAAAACACGTTTCATAGTGCCAGGGGAAATTAACTCGCTGAGTTTATAGAGACGCTCGTCGCATGATGATTTACATGTTTGTTGGACGATAGCGTTGTATGAGTGATCGTTTTAATGACAATAATTGAGGTTCCAACCCGACCGGAAAAGTGGACGGATTGTTTAATTTTTTCACTGAATCGGAAAGTTGGGAGAGTTGGAGGAGGCAGTTTTCCCGCACTGCATGCACAGAAGGGGACTGATACACCTTTTTCCCATTTCTAAATATGGGATGCAAAAGTTCCATGCTTTCTTGTCCTTCTACCTGAACTTCTTCTCCTGAGAAAGTGGAAAAAGCTGTGGCACGGCTCGTATCCGGTTCATGATGGATCATATCTGCATAGATTTTTCCATCTTTGATGAATCGTCTGACTTGCTGGATACCTGGATTGGATACTTTGATGGCCTGCTCTGACAACTTAACCCGATACTGCCAGCTATCTCCTTTGGCCCGAATCGCTGCCAATTTGAACACTCCGCCCAATGCCGGTTGATCATAAGCAGTGGCCAGCCGGGTCCCCACGCCCCAAACCCGGATTTCGGCACCTTCTTCCTTCAATTGTGTGATTCGATACTCATCCAAATCATTGCTGGCAACAATTTTCGCATCATGAAAACCAGCCTCGTCCAACAATTTCCGGGCTTTGATGCTCAAATCCGCCAAATCGCCTGAATCCAGTCGAATTCCCAGTAAAGCATGCCCTCTTCGCTGCAGGGCTTCTCCTACTTCGATTGCATGCCGAACGCCCTGTATGGTATCATAGGTGTCGACCAGGAAAACACAATTGTTGGGCAGAGAATCAGCATAGGTTTCAAATGCAGTGATTTCATCATCGAAACACATCACCCAACTGTGTGCATGTGTGCCCCTGACCGGAATATCAAATAATTTTCCCGCCAGTACATTCGAGGTCGCGACACAGCCACCAACATAGGCAGCCCGACTCGCGGCCAATCCGCCATTTATGCCCTGTGCACGCCTTAGGCCAAATTCCAGAACATCTTCTCCATTTGCGGCCAGACAAATGCGCGCCGCTTTGGTCGCGATCAGAGTCTGAAAATTGAGAATGTTCAGCAGGGCTGTCTCCAGTAGTTGGCATTGAATCAAAGGCCCCTGAATGCGGAGAATTGGTTCATGTGGGAAGACCAGTGTACCTTCAGGAATCGCATCCACTTCACAGGAAAAACGCATTTCTCCTAACCATTCCAAAAAACCATTCTGGAACAAAGACTGACCATCGGCCCCTTTCAAAGTGCTGAGATAGCCAATGTCGCTTTCATCAAAGGTAAAAGCTTCGAGGAAGCTGGTGGCATCCTCCAGGCCACAACTAATGGCGAAACCTCCCTTAAAGGGGTTTTTTCGGTAGAAAAGATGGAAAACAGCTTCGTGTTCTGCCATGTCGGCAGACCAGTATGCCTGTGCCATTGTCAACTGATACAGATCAGTGAGCAGAGATAATCCGGAATGATTCATACGACCCAAACTAGGCCGTAAAATTAATATTTCCTGAAGCGAAAGACAAAGAAAAGAGAGGCCGCATCCAATGGAGACGGCCTCTTTCAACGAATATTTGCGATAAAACTATTCAGCGATTTTGACAAAAGGTTTGGTCAGTCTTTCCCCTGACTGGCGTTCTGTCAATTCGATTACGTATACACCCGCAGCAAGGCCACTCACATTGAGTTGGTGATCTACAGCACCGAGTTCAATGCTGGAAACACTGCGCAGTACCCGACCATTGAGGTCAAGCAAATTAAGCTGGTATTGCAGTGATTCCGGATGGCTGCTCTCCAGGGTCAGCTCAGTAGTAGCCGGGTTGGGGTAGAGGTTGACGAAATAGCCAAACTCAGTGCTCATTTCTACCGCATGATATCAGAGTAGAAAATATTTCCCTGGGCGTCTACCTGACGAATCCGGTAGGAAACATTGGCTGGATCAAGCTTGCCATGGCGGAAGCGGTATACACCGTTTCCATTCACGTCTGCTTTTGAGTCAACTTTGCCGACGGTCTCATACTTGATGGCGTACAGACTGAATTCCACCACGAAATGATCGGTGTTGAATTCATTTTGGGTCATCCATTCGATGGTATTGGCATTTTCAGCAGACTGATATGCCTGAGCATCCACCCAGGAAACCGGGAATTGACCAAAGGTATTGAGAATTTCGTACTCAATTGGCTCACCCATGAGATCAGCAATCTCATTCATTGGGTTTTCAGACAGATCTTCCATGTAGACCTCCAGCTTGCTGTTGGTCTGGAAAGAAAGGCGCATGACGCTGACAGGCTCATGTCCGGCTGCAGGCAGATCAATGCTGGCTGGCGCAGACAGATTGGCGCTGGTGTTTCCATATTGGAAACGCTGATCATACTGGTTACCGAGGTAAGAGCGGTTGAAACGGATTTCCTGGAGATTTTCCAGGTTGCCGCCCCAATCATCTCCAAATACGGACCAGACATCCTGACGGATGGCCTGGTTGGCATGGGTCATCACAGAGAGGTTCATGGCCCCAATCTGCATTGGGTCGGACCGATGGTTGGTCATAAACACCTCCAGCACTGTGGTGCCATCTGTCCCTGCTGAAGTCGCATAGGACAGGGTGAGGTCCTGAGCCCGAAGGCTCAGGGCACCCACCAGAGATGCGATGAAGAAAATATATCGAAACATGATTCTTTAGCTTAGAAAAAATTAGTTGCCTTGAGGTGCCTGGCTACGCTCAAAGTAGTTGTTGATAGTCCGCTGGAGGTCAACAGAGTTGATGCCACCGTTGAGGTTTGCATCGCTACCGTCGTAGACTCCATTGGTGAAGTACTGGAAAATGGCTTTCTGCAA
>JBCBZF010000258.1:0-7377 GCA_039815525.1 Bacteroidota bacterium
CGTACATCTTCCTTGCCACGCAAATGTGGCGGGTATTCGTCAATTGATGAATTTGGCAAGTTTTCCTCGCCGGGCCCTGGATGCATAAGCGCAGCTTTGTGTATCATAGGGCTTTCGTTTTTGATATCAACACAAACTCACGATGAAACGCCTTTCTCTGCTGCTGTGCCTGCTCGGCTTCCAATTCTCTCTTTTTGCTCAGAAAACGCCTTATGAAAACAGCGGTCAACAAGCCACTGCGACCTGGGCGGAGGCAATTGAATATTATCAACAATTAGCTGCCCAGCATCCCCAGATCCGCCTGATTGAAAGAGGGAAAACCGATGTCGGCAAACCGCTGCATACGGTCATTGTCTCAAAAGAAGGTTTGACCGATCCCTTGCAGGCAAGGGCACAAGGGCGACGCATTCTGCTGGTCAACAATGGCATCCATCCGGGAGAACCTTGCGGGGTAGATGCTTCGATGATGCTGGCCCGTGATCTGATGGAAAAAGCGGAAATGAAAGCCCTACTGAATGAGGTGGTGATTGTGATCATCCCTTTGTACAACATTGGCGGTTCTCTGAACCGTAGCAGCTACAGCCGTGCCAATCAGGTCGGTCCGGCCGAATATGGCTTCCGCGGCAATGCCCGCAATTTCGACCTCAACCGTGACTTCATCAAAGCGGACACCCGCAATGCAAGAAGTTTCTTTGAGATTTTTCAGGACTGGCAGCCTGACGTCTTCATCGACACCCACACCACCAATGGTGCGGATTATCCAGCCGTGATGACATTGATCGCCACCCAGTCTGATAAACTCGGCCCTGAAACCAAGCGATATCAGGACGAAGTATTGACCCCAGCCATGTATGAGTGGATGGCGTATAAAAAGCAGAAAATGTGTCCTTATGTGAATTCGATTGGTACTACGCCAGACAAAGGCATTGCAGCCTTCATGGATTCCCCCCGCTACTCAACCGGGTATACCGCATTGTTTCAAACCATGAGCTTTGTTACGGAGGCACATATGCTGAAAAGCTTTGCGGAGCGGGTCGAGGCAACCTATGTCTTCCTGGAAGGGATGATTCGTCATTTGGCCAAAAATCCGAAAACCGCAGAAGTGGTCCAAAATGACCGCAATGCTGCGGCCACCCAGAAGACCTTCGACATCCAGTGGACAATCGACACCAGCGAGGTGGATCAGTTGTGGTTTGATGGCTACGAAGCGAAATACAAAAAAAGTGAGGTGAGTGGTCTGGATCGCCTTTACTATGACCGCAATGCGCCCTGGCGGAAGCAAATCCCATTTTTACAGCGTTACAAAGCGACCAATACGGTGGAGGCACCGACGGCTTACATCATCCCGCAGGGAAATGATCGGGTGATCGAACGACTTGCCTTGAATGGTGTGGTGATGAAAACACTGTCTACGGATATCAAACTACCGGTGGAGGTTTCCTATATCGAAGACCGAAAGACGTCAACCCGGTCCTACGAGGGTCATTTTTATCACCAGCAATTCACAAGCCGGAAAGAACAGCAGGAGATTCAGTTCTATGCCGGGGATAAAGTCGTTTTCATCAATCAGTGGCGCAATCCACTCATTGTGCATACCCTTGAGCCAGAATCGCAGGACGCCTATTTTCGCTGGAATTTCTTTGACGGGATTCTGATGCAAAAAGAATATTTCTCCTCTTATGTCTTCGAAGATGAGGCGGCCCGTTTGCTGAAAGAAAGGCCCGAATTGAAAGCAAAATTGGACAAAGCCATAGCCGAAAATCCCAAAATGGCAGAAAATTCCCGGGCCCAGCTAAACTTTATCTACTTCCATTCCGAATACTATGAAAAGACGCATAATCGCTATCCGGTTGCCCGATGGCTCGGAGCGGATGCGTTGCCACTGGATGACTGATGGAAGACTGAGTTGCGTATGGAGCAAAGCCTACACGCAGAACTAAAACGTGCACAAGAGAAAATTGCCCGCCTGGAATCTCAACTGGCGGTGCAACGGAATCATTTTCAGATTCTGATTCAGCACGCCCCTGTTTCTCTCGCCCTGTTTGATACGGAGATGAATTATCTGGCTGCCAGCCAGAAGTACCGCCGGAATTACGGCTTGGTAGATCAGGATATTGTAGGGCAAAATCATTACAGCCTTTTTCCGACCGTCCCTAAGAGATGGCGGGAATCTCATCAGCGTTGTTTGAAAGGCGTGACCGAATCCTGCATGGAGGACAAGGTGATTCTCAATGGGCATGAAGACTATGTGGATTGGGTGGTGACGCCCTGGTACAAAGAAACTGATGAGGTAGGCGGCCTGATCCTGATGGCGGAATTGGTGACCGAAAGGGTGATGGACAAAGAACATCTGGCCAAGCTCAACCGGGACCTCCGGCACGCCAATGAGCGTTTGGAGCGTTTTGCTTTTGCCATTTCCAATAACCTACGTGAACCCATCGATTCTTGTCTGGGGGTGATTGATATCATCAATGCCCACGTTCAGGTACGACACTGGCAGGAAGTTCCCAAAAACCTGCAATATCTGCTTGCGACCTCCCAGCGACTGCAATCGATGCTCAATGGCCTGCTGGACCATGCCATTCATCCGAACGAAGGCCAGCCAACTTCGATCTCGCTCAATCAGGTCGTCGATGCAGTGCTTGAGAATCTCAAGTTGCCGGTCGAGCGTCGTCAGGCGCATATTGTCCGGCATGATTTACCAGATATCACCGCCAATGAGTTCGAGATGATGGCCTTGTTTCAAAATCTCATTGCCAATGGAATCAAACACAATGATTCTCACCAGCCGGAAGTCAGTATTTCCGCTCACCCTGCTTCTGATTATTGGCAGTTTGAGGTGCAGGACAATGGGCGCGGCATTGCGTTGGAGAACATCAATGATTTGTTCAATCCCTTTCACTACCAGGATGGTGAACACGTTGGAATTGGTTTACCCCTTTGTCGCCGCATCATTCTTGACCTGGGCGGACAATTTTGGATCAATTCCGAAGTGGGAAAAGGGACAATCGTTATGTTTAGCCTACCCCGCGGCTGATCAGTCTTTTTCTTCCGTTTCTGGTTGCAAGCTGTAGCGTACGATGTCAACCGTGTCCTTTACCAGCATTTTTCGGCTGAGCCACACAAACAACAGAATCGCGGTGAGCAGAAAGAAAATAATGCCGCTGCGGATAAAAGCCGGCTTTTGGATTTTAAAGGGGGGGACCGGATGATCCAACACCTGAACCACTGGCATATCCTCCAGCTTTTTAGAAATTGCCCCTTCCCGACTCAACATCAGATTGATGTACATCTGCTTCAGGATTTCCTGCTCGGCCTCCAGTTCACGCGGATAAACGGCATCCTGGGCCAAAATTTTATAGCGAGAGCGATCTGCATAATTGGCCAGACTGCGATTTACTTTGTCCAACTCCCTTCTGACTGAATCTGCCCGGTGAGAAAAAAAGGAAATATTGCTCTTGGCTTTTTCGGTTTTTTGCTCCCGGTAATACGCACGCAGTTTGTGAATGTAGGTATTGCTGATCCGCTGCACCAGCGGCGCGTCGAGATAACTGATCTTCAAACGGATGAAGCCTTCTTCGGTGGTTTCCGCCTCGAGGGCGTTTCGGATCAGCTTCCCGGCCTGGATAATCTTTTTACGGAGAGTCAGCGAATCCTGTGGTCCATAAATCAATCGGTTGATCCAGGTCGTAATCAGAGGTGGCTCTGGTCTGGCTTCCAGGTAGAGCTCTGCCAGCACCTTAGAACTGTCTTCAGGCAATGGTTCGGCCATCACCGCTTCACTGAGATTGCGGCTGCGCAATACGCCCAACATATATCCTACTTCCCCGCCTTCACCTACGCCACCGCCCAGGATAAAAGAAACCGGATTACCCAGGTCTACATTGGTGGCTTGTCCGGTTGATTCCGGGTGGAAGATGGTTTCTGCAGTGAAGATTTTGGGGTTAAAAAAAGACTTCACGCCCATCCCAATTCCGACTGTCAGGGCCAGAACCCAGATCAGGACCCGCCACTTCCGGTACACAGTACGGTAGTTTTTCAGGCGGCCAATGATGATGTCATAGTTCATGTGGTCCGGAGTTAATTGACAGTACGGTCGATGAGGAGGAAAAAGGTCAGAATTGCCGTGGCACCAGCCAGCAGTTCATCCAACTTCAACTTTTTACCTTCGCCTTCAGGTTTAGGTTCTTTCTTGGGTTTTTGGGCCACTTCAATTACTGAGCCTTGTTCGATTTTGGGAAAAAACTTGAATCCGAGAATGTTCCGACCACGCTTTACCCGCCCATCAACATAGGTAACGGTCGATCGCTTCTTTTTGCTTTTTCGGTCAAAACCACCGGCCAGATTGACGTAGTATCGCAAGCGGGGTTTATTCTTTTCATACAAAACAGTCACACCAGGCCGAAGGACATTGCCGTTGATGGTAACCACATCCACCCGAGGTGGGACCACAATCTGATCTCCCACCAATAGTGGAATATCATATTTCGATTTGGGTCTGCGGAGTGCTTTGTCCAACTTGATGGCGACATTCCCAATGTTTTTTCGCACCAGGTAAGCACCTTCCAAATCTGCCAGATCGGTAATGCCTCCAGCCCTTGAGATCAGCGAGCTCAGGCGTTCTGCTTTGGCCAGTTTATTGTATTCTCCGGGCGTAATTACCTCGCCCTGAATCGTGACTGATTCCTGTAGTTCGAAAGCGGGATTTTTACGAACAAATATCTGATCAAAGGTATTGACTTTGATGCTGGCTAAGCTGCTGTCTTCCCGCCAGTTTTGCTGGGTGGAAATACGTCTTTCGACGATAGGAACCGGAATCAATTCTCCATTTTCTCCCAGCTTCTCAATCACCCGGTAAAGTTCGATATTTTCCACATCTGCCTCCAGCTTGAGCCCACCCGCGAGATAGAGTACATCCAGCAGACTCATATCAGGCAATACCTGAAAGGTACCCGGATTGTTAAATAAGCCTTTGGCCGTAACCTCGCCGGTGCGAATGAAGTCAGCATTGGATCGAACCACGATGCGGTCATAGTGAATCAATTGTACTGTGTCAGCAATGTTGCTGGCCTGCCAGTTTTCACCCATGCGAATGCGCAGCACTTCAGGTCGTCCTTGTCCCAAATTATTGAAGCCACGTTCCTCCGGATCCAGCGAGCGATACAACTCTAATTCCTTTTCTGCATCATCCATCACGAAACCTCCTGCCAGATACAACACATCTTTTAGGTTCATCTCCTTCCCAACTTTGAAAGAACCAGGGGCATTCACTTTCCCTTGAATGGCAATCTCATGTTGTTCCCGAAAAGCAGTCTGGGAAAATATTCGAAGCTGGTCGAAAAACGTCAATTGAAGATTATGAGCTGGATCATCATTCTCAATCGCACGGGTCAGATTGAGGGGGAGATAGCGTATTTCGTTGGTTTCCTGGTTGGTGCGCTGAACATAGGCGCGGTCGAGATAGGCATCCTCCTCCAGTCCGCCTGCTTTGGTGATCAGGTCGCGTACCGTTTCACCCGGGCGGAGTTGGTAAGTATCAGGATATTTGACCCGCCCACTGATTTGGACGATGTTGACCAGTTCTTCTCTGAGAGATTTTACGGTCAGTAAATCCCCGTCGAAAAGTGGGTAATCCTGTCCTTCCACTTCAAGAAAATCATTGAGATTCAGGTCAAGTAAAACTGATTCATCATTTTCGATGCGAGAAAGTTGAGCATCGGTGGGACGTGCATTGGGGCGCAAACCGCCAGCATAGGCGATCAGTGAAAGGAGATTTTCGTCCGGCCGCAGCTCATATTTAAGTGGGCGGATCACCGGGCCACCGATTCCGACAACTTTGCCTTGAAGTGGTACAAAAATCCGGTCATTGTCTTGCAAATAGATCGGCTCGTCCACACCGGCAATCAGGTATTCGTATAAATCCAATCGACGGATGGTGCGACCGGCACGTCGGATTTCGATGTCTCGGACCGTTCCGAGCGCATTGATTCCGCCTGCTTCGAACAAGGCATTGAATGCCGGTACTGCTGCATTGATTTTGTAGGCACCTGGCTTAAAGACTTCTCCCACAATGTTGACATTGAGGGTTCGCTGGCTGCTGCCAATGAAGACCTCAATCTGAGAACAGGAGGCCACAATCTGGCGGTATTTCGCAATCAGCAGACTTCTGACCCGGCCATAGGTCAGACCAGCGACCTGCACCCGGCCAATGAATTTTCTGGATACATAGCCGTCTTCTTCGACGGTCAGGGTTTCATTCAACTCACTACAGCCCCATACATTGACGCCAAAGACATCGCCCGGCCCAATGATGTAGGAAAAAGGTGGGGTAGAACTGATCCCTGGATTGAATTCACCAGGATTTTCGAAGATTTGATGGCCAAAAATGCCTGAACGCGGCAATGACTTTTTTTCTGTTGACGGTTCTTCTGCACCTGTGGCAGAAGATGCCTCATCTGGTGCTGCACTTTCGGCCTGGGGTGTGGGGCGCTCTACTGCTTCCAGTGAGCCTGGTGCCGGAGCGGCTTCCTGCGTTTCGCCCGACTCCACCGCCTGCGGCGGAATGTCAGGGATCAGGCCTTCGCCCCGCAGACGGTCAAGTATGGCCGCTTGGTCTAAGCCTTCGCCTTGAAGACTTTGGACACGCTCCTCCAACTGTGGGAGGCGATCAGCCGGAATTTTTGAGAGGATTTCTTCGGGTATGCCAGCAGTTTGTGCTGATGAAAAGTTCACCTGTGCCAAAAGGGCGATCAGGAAGAATATCCGCAGATACAGAAATGTTTGCTTCATAGGGTTTAGCCAGGAAGCGCAAATCTACGAAAACGTGTGAATTCCTGCCTTGTGAACTCATACAAACTCTGTGGCTTTCTTACGACCTGATTTCCTGGCAGAGCTCAACCAAAACGCCATTACAGTCTTTGGGATGGACAAAACACACCAGTTTGTTGTCTGCGCCTTGCTTGGGTGCATCATTGAGTAAACGGAAACCTTCTGCGCGAAGGCGTGCCATTTCTGCATGAATGTCAGCCACTTCAAAGGCAATGTGATGCATCCCTTCGCCCTTTTTCTCCAAAAAACGTGCAATCGCAGAGTGTGGTGCGGTGGCTTCCAAAAGCTCAATTTTCGTTTCGCCTAACTGGAAAAAACTGGTGCGGACCGCTTCGCTTTCTACCGTCTCATGCTTATAGGGCTGTTGGCCGAAAAGGGTAGAAAACAACTGATCTGAATCAGCCAGATTTTTGACTGCAATACCAATGTGTTCAACTTTCATCTGAATCCGGGGGACCTTTGTATATTTGTGGAAATCAATACACTCGATTTCTCACAGTGAAATTACACAAAGAAGGTAAAACCATTATTCCGGTATCATTCCTCATC
>JBCBZF010000371.1:0-6279 GCA_039815525.1 Bacteroidota bacterium
ATATGGCCCTTCTGCCCCGAAAATCCCACCTTCTGGAAAGCCGCAGGAAAGATTTTGACGAGAAAAAATGCAGGTGCTTGTAAGAAATCTGACAGACTAATGGACTAACGCCACAAAATGCCTTCCTAAAAGAGATGACTGACCGACAACAGATCTTCGATTCATGGCTGCAGACCCACCGGGGGTTGTGGTTCAAGGTGGTGCGGGCCTACGCCTTCACACCTGAAGATCAGGACGATCTGTTTCAGGAAATCAGCCTGCAAGTCTGGCGGTCTATTCCCAACTTTAAAGCCGAATCTGCTCCGCAGACTTGGATTTATCGGGTGGCCTTGAATACCGCTTTGACCTGGCAAAAAAAGAGCCGGCGGCATGCGGCAGATCGACAGGATTTTCTGCCTGAACGCCAAATCCTGCAAGCGGTAGAGGAAGAAGACGAGCGCCTCAATTGGTTGTACGCGCAGATTGCTACGCTTGAGGAGGTAGATCGTTCATTGGCCTTGCTATTGCTTGATGGCTATCGCTACAAAGAAATGGCTGCTATACTGGGCATTTCAGAAAGCAATGTCGGCGTTAAAATTCACCGTATCAAACAACATTTGATGCGCAAAGCCAAGACCTATGATCATCCAAGAGTTTGAAGACATCCAGAAAATCTGGGATCAACAACAGCAGACCAATCTGTACGCCATAGACGAGAAGGCTTTACACCATCGTGTCCACCGCCGGGAGCGGCAAAGCAATCGGATGGCCGATGTAACGGAATTTGGGATCATGTTTGTGGTGCTGATCACCTTTGCGATTCTGATTCTGGATGCGATTTTGGATCAGGAAGGATGGCAGTCATATCTTGGCGCCATTCTTTTTCTGCCCAGTGGCATCTATATGTGGTGGCGCCGTGAAAACCGCCTGAAACATCAGCATCGTTTTGACCGGAGCTTATTGGGGGTTTTGGATCATGCCATTGCCAATACCCATTATCTCGCTTCCTTATCCGGCAGTTTCACACTCTGGTTCTTACTCCCATCGGCACTGGGCATCATTGTCAACAATCTGGGGAGAGACTTCCCGCTATGGAAATGGATATTTGTCGTGGGCGCATTCTTCCTTTCATTCCTCGTTAACCAAATTGAGCATTGGTTGATTCATCTGCCGCGCAAGCGCAGGCTGGTGGCATTGCGCAAGCAGTTGTTGCGGTTGGAGGCATAAAGCGAATTGGACCTATTCCTCATAGATATCGAAAGCTGCCGCGAGCTTTTCCATTTTGTCTGCATCGGCAAAATCGGCATCCGTCAGCTCTGAGATCCTTTCCAAATAACGGTCAAATTGTCCATTCTGGAAGATGGTGAGCATTTTTGCGCCACCTTCGGATCTGGCAGCATGCCAGACATTTGGCGGAACTGTGAGCGTATCACCGGGAACCAGCAGCAAGCTTTGATCATCCAGAATAAATTCAACCGCTCCTTCCAGGACATAGAAAACCTCGGTCATGATTTTGTGATGATGTCGCCCCAGGAAGAAGCCCGGTTTGAGGGTGTCTTCAACCATGGACAGGCTGCCATTGGTATGATCAGAAGATACCTTGACAAAACAATGATCCTGGCTGTAATCATAATTTTTGCCTTTTCCCTGCCGGATGAGTGAAATCTTGTTCATAGAAGGAGGTGTAGAAATGTTGTCGTTTTTGCCTGAGAAAAGATACGATTTCTATCAGCAAGCCGATGAACAAAACCGTCTTTATTCCCCTTTAAACCGCAGATTCAGCAGCATGCTTCCCAGAATCAAGCCAATGCCCAGAAAGCTGAAAAACGAATAGGCTTCCTGAAAAAAGACAAACCCAATCAAAAGGGAATACACCAGTTCGAGGTATTTAATGGGGACAATGCGGCTGGCCGCTTCTTTTTGGAACGCCTTTGTCATCAGGGTTTGGCCGTAGTAGCCAAAGAAACCCGTACCAATGAGCAATATCCATTCATAGAGACTGGGTTGCCGCCAATGCCCCAGCATCCAGATACCTGATAAAATGGTGGCGGTTCCCATATAATAGTTAACAATCACCATGGGATGTTCGCTTTCGCCGATTTTTCGGATGATCACATAGACCAAACCGACCAGAATGGCACCCCCAATTCCGAGCAGAAGGGTCAGGTCGTCAATACGGTCGTCAAAGCCTTTCAGCAGAAAGACACCACTCAAAGCTGCGGCGAAAAGTCCCCATTGGATCAATTTGATTTTCTCTTTGAGGAGAACCACTGCGAATATGGCCGTAAAAATGGGGGATAAGTACTTCAGAGAAACGGAGGCACCAAGCGGGATACGCTGTATGGTGATGAAGAAAAGGGTCATGGCAGCAATTCCAAAAACTGTCCGTAGAATCAGCAATCCGTGTCGGTTTGGCAGAATGGGAATACGTCGACGGGAAAGGTAGATCAGACAGAGAAGAGAAGTAATACCAGAGCGAAAGAAGAGTACCTGAGAGATGTGATAGTCAGAAAGCTCTTTGACAAAACTCTGCAGGAGGGTAAAGCCCAGTGTAGAAAGCAACATGAGCCGTACGCCGGGCGTAAGCAGCGGGTGAAAGGAATTGGTTTGCTCCTCAGCCGGAGGTTCAGTCATCGGTTTTGCATATGCGATGGCAGGGGCGGGGGTGAAAAGTAGATTGCCTCTGGCTGGAAAGCAAATCCTCCGGTAGAAATAAAGTCTGCTTAAATGGATAGATAATACGCCAGTCGCGGATCGGGACCATATTCCTGGCGGTAGCGCCTGGCCTTTTCCCAAAGAGCCGCCAACACCTCAGGATGCTGATCCGCTACATTGTGTTCGTTGCGCAGATCACTGCGCAAGTCAAACAACTCCAACTCATCATGGCTCACGTGCCAGCGCAAAAACCAA
Source organism: Bacteroidota bacterium (assembly GCA_039815525.1). Lineage (GTDB taxonomy): Bacteria > Bacteroidota > Bacteroidia > J057 > J057 > JBCAWW01. The sequence goes on from JBCBZF010000371.1 coordinate 2,890, forward strand.
TGACCCTCCCGTACCCAATAGCCTTCGACATGATCTCCCATAACATTCCTGGGATCACGACTGCGGGTGGTGATAACATTGCCCTGGACAAATTGTCGTAGACCATCGTTTTTTCCTTCAATCACTGGTCGATAGCTTTTGCCATGAAAATCACCTGGTACCCCTAAACCAGCATAATCCAAAATGGTGGCGGGAATATCTGTGCTATGCATCAAGGCATCGAGCCGCGTACCAGCTTCAATCTGATTTTTCCAGGAGAAAATAATGGGAGAGCGGAAAGACATATCATAAATGGAGCCTTTGCCTTTGTCGCCGCCATTGTGGGAACGCATGGGATCATCCCAGAATTCCTGATCTGGCTCCTGTTCCCAGCCATTGTCATTGACATAGACGATGAGGGTGTTGTCATAAAGGCCATGTTCTTCCAAATAACTGCGTAATTCTCCCCATGCATCGTCAAACCAGCTGCAATTGGCGTAGTACTGTTTGGCAGATTCCGACATCGCCTCGTCTTTATAGAGATCATAATATTTGGTTGGGGCATCGAATGGATAATGTGGCAGAGAGGGGGCATACCAGATGAAAAATGGCTGCGCAGAATTGGCCTCGATGAAATCATACACAGGCTGGTTGGTTACCCGGGCAAGATCCATGCCTTCGCCTCCCATGTGTTTGAGAAACCAATCCTTGCTTTTCTGTTCTTCTGCGGTCCAGCCTTTGGTCATACCATGGGTAAATCCCCCATTCTGATAGGTGTATTCCCACCATTTGCCTCCTTGAAAGCTTGCATAGCCTTTTTTTGCCAGTAGTTTGGGCAAAGTTTCAAAATGTGGCATGGCCAATGCCTGAATGTCAAACGTCCGCCGAAAGGCTTTGAGTGAATCATTTGAAATCGCCTTTTCCTTGATCAGATTTTGCAAAATGGTATCGCTCCGAAGGTGATAGTCAATGGGCAAAAGCCCGGTCATCAGGCTTTGTAGCGAAGGGCGACAATGATTATCCGTAACATAGCCATCGGTGAATAAGGTCCCACTATTGGCCAATTGATCCATATTGGGTGTATGCACATAGTCGGCTCCCATAAAGCCGAAGTATGGATAGCCCTGGTCATCACCCACCAGCAAAATGATGTTAGGTGGCTGGCTTTCAGAAGTGGCTGTTTGCTTCTGGCAGGCAGTGAGCATGAGAAAGCCACAAAAAAACAGGATCAGACGCTTAAGCATGTGCATACAAAATTGGATTGAGGGGTGAGGCAATGACTTCACCAACTTGTGCGCCTGGGCACCAGCTTTCCCAATCATTTTGCTGGCCTGGATTTTCGGGCTGCTTGAGACGCATGTCCTGGTCCATATAGATGATGGTCATGACTTTGCGCATCTGTTCAGATGTATTGGCGCCAGCCCGATGGAAGACCCAGCCGGAATGAAAGCTGACTTCGCCCAGATCGAATGGCTCAATGACGTGTTGGAAATTAGTTATCCGCAAGCGTTCCTGAATCTGTTGTTCGCTTTTATCGGAAATGGCAAGCTCGCGTCCTTCCACAATCTGATGGCTGCCGGCACTGAATTCCAATGGCCCCATGTCCAATGGTGTCGCCTGCAGAGGAATCCAGGCGGTGATGGTTTTATCAGTCGCCAAAGGCCAGTAATATTGATCGGCATGCCAGGGCGTAATCCCGCCACCAGCTTCTTTGAACAGGGCCTGGTCATGGTACAGCCGGACACCATCAACCTGCATCAATTGCGCGGCAATGGACGCCAGACGCTGGTCGAAGACCAGTTGGCGAATCTGTTCGTCGTCGCGCCAAAGATTGCACAATTGCAGGAAGGCCTTTCCGTAGGTATCCCGCTGACTGAGTGTTCGGGTTTCTGAATTGATTTCTGCGACCTTTCGGGAGATGGCAGCATTGAAGTGCCGGATGCTGTCTGCGTCCAGAACCTGCTTGATTTTGATGAATCGATTTGTTTGGTAAAAATCGATTTGTTGCTGGCTGATGGGGAAGGGGGGAGCGTGAAACATGAACAGGAAGGTTTTCGCACCTTTAATGTGGGAAAGCCTTCCTAAGATGAGATATTTTCCGCAAAGACGCCAAAGGAGTCTACCAAGTGGCCTCCTGCCTCAATCAATCAGTTTCTGTGTCCGCAACCACTCGATCATGGTCTCATAATAGCCGTCGCAATTCGCCCATCCAAGGGCAGAAAGGTCCTCCTGCCAGGCACAGCTCACACATTTCTGCAGGCTGTGATTGCACTGCTCAAATACCTTAGCCTGGAAGTCTGCGTTTGGCTGGGTCGCGATGGTTTTTTCGTATAGCGCTTTGGTTTTGCGCCAGTCTACCTGCGAATCATTGGCCCCAAACAGAGCCAGAACCGGACATTTGATCGCCATCAGCACGGAATCGAAGTCATCAATATAACTCCACAGCCCGCTTTCTTCGTCGAAGTGACCCTTGCTGAGATATTGTTGGCGTTGTTTCTCAAAAGTAGCCCGGCTTTCCTCTGAAATGACAGTTGGACGAACATGAAAGCGGGTACGCGCCAGGCTGTCGGCTAGCAGCACCTGCCGGGCTGCGGCATAATCTTCCATTGAGCCACCCGTGCAATACAGCTTATGCGCCAGCATCCAGGCCTGGTACAATTTCTCTGTTTCGGCTTCACTTTTTCCCTCAATCAGCAGATTGGACCGGACCAGATAGCCAAAGTTTTCCTTGGCATCGGTTCCACTTACAGAGATCCAAAAATCAATGGGGTGTTTTTGATTGATCAACGGCACGATCCAGCCGGCCCGACTCAGGCCCCACATCCCAATCGTTTCTGCACCTGGAACCTTGCGCCGCTGGAGTTCAGCAATGGCGGCAACAGCCTCTTCGGCGGAGTTTTCGACTGGTTGTTGTGCATCGAATGTGCCTTCACTTTTGCCACAGCCCATTTTGTCCCACAGGCAAACTGTCATACCAGCCTGCACCAGATGATAGCGAAGGCGGGAAAACCATTGCCCCTCAACAAAATCGGTCCGCCCATAACCGGGGATGAGCATGATGACGGCGCGCGAACTGCCCGTTTCTGGCTTCTCAATCAGACCTCGTAAGGTTTTGCCTTCAAATTGAAAGCTGAATGGTTCCGATACCTTTTGTCCGAGGAGAAAGCCGTGGAGGATAGAGAGAATGAATAGCGTATACATCCTTTTCTGCATGAGAATTTTTCCCTAGAGACTAACATTCTCTACAAGGAGTTGTACGCTGTATCTCTCTCGTTAACTGATCGCAATTTTGACCATGGTCAGGAATAGACTTTGCTACCGGTCCCATCAACCAGCAACTGATAATCAATGATGCTTTTCTCAATGATTTCTTTGGCTTTGTGGGCATTTTGGAAATCTTCCACCTCGACG
>JBCBZF010000421.1:0-5861 GCA_039815525.1 Bacteroidota bacterium
CTTCAGCACATCGCTTGATTGCTCGACTCTGGCTCCAACGCTTGATCGATCGTTGTGGAGAAGTTCTTTTGGAGTAATTTTGCGTTTGGTGCCAATAACACGGTTGCCCCTACGATGACAACGACCTATACTGTTACGGTTACAGATGCGAATCTCTGTCAAAACTCCGCTTCGGTAACGGTCAATGTCGCGACGCCTGGAACCGATGTGTGTAATGTGATTTATGTGAGTCCTGGGGCCAATGGAGCTGGCACCCAACTTGACCCGGCTGATTTGATTACCGCGATTGGCATGGCCAATTGTAATGACATGATCATCAAAATGGATCAGGGGACTTATAATATCGACAATGCGATTACCAATATATTAGGAAATATCACCCTGGAAGGTGGCTTCAACTCTGGCAACAATTGGCGTAAATCGAGTGCTGCCGGACTGACCACCATCAATCGGACAGCCTTGAATCCAGTTGGCTCTGCCAATCAGCAGCGTATCAGCGCATTCGAGATTGCCGACGCAAGTGAATTCCGCTTTCAGGATCTGACCATTACCACTGATGATGCCGTGGGAGACGGTGTTTCTGCATATGGTATTCATCTGTCGAATTGTTCTGATTATGACATTGTGAGGGTTCAGGTATTGACCGGAGACGGCTCTACCGGAGCTACGGGTTCCGATGGAGCCACAGGGACAGATGGTCAGGCCGGTTCTGCTGGCACCAATGGTAATGATGACATTCAGGCTTTTGCAGGTGTAGGCGGCGATGGAGGCGCAGGAGGAGGTGCAGGGGCAGGTACAGGCGGTACTGGTGGTGCCGATCCCAATAGTGCCTTTAGCTGCTGCTCGAATTTTGCGAATCAGGGAGGTGAAAGCCGGGCCTGCTGTTTGGACGGAAATGACGGTGCAGATGGCCTGGCCTCAGCCAACACCCGTGCGGGTGGTGGTGGCGGCGGCGGCGGTTCCGGCGGCGAAGCTGAGAACCAAGGGGGCCGAGGTGGTCGCGCTGGAGGCGTCAATGGCGGAATTTCATTTGCAGTAGGTGGTTTGGGCGGAAATGGAGATGGTGGCTGTAGCAACCAAAGTGGAAATCCTGGCAATGATGGTTTTCAAGGTTCTGATGGTGGCAATGGCGGGATGGGTACAGTAGGACCGGGAGGAAATGATAATCTGGTATCTGGATTCTGGGAGCCTGGTACAGCGGCGGGACAGGGCGACGATGGTGAAGGCGGCGAAGGCGGCGGCGGCGGTGGCGGCGGTGGCGGTGAAGGTTGTGGCATTTGTTGCAATGATGGTGCAGGATCCGGCGGTGGCGGCGGTGGTGGCGGTGGCGAAGGCGGCGAAGGCGGCGAAGGCGGACTTGGTGGCGGTGGATCTTTTGGAATCTACATTCATGCCAATGGTGCGAACGGCTCAATACGTGATTGCTTTGTGCAAGCAGGAAATGGCGGTGCTGGCGGCGTAGGGGGTAATGGTGGTGCAGGTGGTAATGGCGGTGATGGTGGACTGGGAAATACCTACGGGGTCGGAAACAATGTCGGCCCGGGAGGAGACGGCTCCGACGGTGGTGATGGTGGTGATGGTGGGCAAGGTGGAACCGGGGCTGCCGGTATCAATCTGGACGTGCACCTGAGCTCAGGTGTGGCATTGGCCGACAATGATGCAGCCTTTGCACTCGGTAGCCAGCCACCCATTCAAATGACCAATATTTCCTGTACCAATCAGAGTGTAACCTATATTTCTCCGTCTGTCAGCGTATGGGACCTGGGAGCAGGAGCAACCAATCCGACACCAGCTGGCCTAAACGTCAACTCTGAATACATTACCACCGGTCGGAAAACAATCAGCTTTGGAGCCTTTACCTATGATGGCTTTGCCAATATCATTCTGGATAACAATGCCGTTCCGGATGCAAGTACTACAGCCCCGCAGATCGGTGGTCAATACCGAATCTGTGCCGGTTCCTCAGTTGACTTTGCTGCACTGAATGGAGCCACAGGCTACATTTACAATTGGGACCTTGATGGCGGTGCAATACCGAATACCTATGTCGGAACTACGTTTGAAAGCATTAATAATATTGCCTTCAACACCCCTGGTACCTACTTCATTGAATTACGATATGAAACGGATTGTTGTGGATTGTCAGATCCTGATACAGTCGAATTGATTGTGGAAGAGCAGCCGGTTACGCTGGTAAGCGGACCAGCTGATTTTTGTGCGGGAAGTGGCGGGGTAGAACTGAACGCCTCTGGTGCAACGACTTATAATTGGACTCCAGCTACCGGTCTGTCGGCTGTAAGCGGAGATGTGATTCAGGCCAACCCTGCTGCAAACCAGACCTATACCATCACTGGGTACAATGCCTCCGGAATGTGTTTTTCCAGTACAACGGCTACAGTAAATGTCAATGATATCAATTTGACTGCCTCTAGTGTAGATCAGGGGTGTACGCCCGATGGACAAGCCAGTGTGGTGGTCTCGGGTGCCGTCGGGGTACCCACTTATGTGTGGAATACCACCCCTGCACAAACCACTGCCACCGCTACAGGACTTGCCTCCGGGACGTATCAAGTTAATGTAACTGATCCTAGTACGGGATGTACGGATTCGGCGGCTGTCTTTGTTGATGTTGCTCCTGGTTCCTTGTCTTCCTTTGTTGCAAGCACTACACCTGTCAGTTGCAATGGCGGAACCAATGGAAGCATGAGCGTACAGGTCAGTGGCGGTTCAGGAACCTATCAGTATAATTGGGCCTCTTCGGCCTCTACCACCAATACCGCCACGGGACTCTCTGCTGGGAACCAGACCGTAACCATCACCGATATGGTGACCAGTTGCCAAACGACCGTGAATGCATTTCTGACCGAACCTTCTCCGCTTCAACTCGCAGTCTTGAGCCAGACCAATGCTGACTGTAATACTTTTGGAGCGGCTCAGGTAAACGCCAGTGGTGGCAATGGCCCGTATACCTATACCTGGAATACCGTTCCCAGTCAAAGCGGAAGCAGTATCGACAGCCTGACCAATGGAACCTATAATGTCGTGGTAACGGATGAAGACGGTTGCAATGAAAATGTGAACGTAGTGATTCCAGGAACGCAGTCACCAGTAATCATTTCTCTGGTGGATTCCAGTGCGGCATCCAGTTGCCAGGCATCTGATGGTAGCATTGAAGTAAGTGGAATTGGGAGTGGTGGAAACATTACCTATACCTGGTCTAATGCCCAGACCGGCCCAATCGCAACGGGCCTTGGCCCTGGCCCCTACACCGTCACAGCAGTTGGCAGCAATGGATGTTCTGATGTCTTTCCGCTTACCCTCGGACCGGTATGTCCCTTGTCGACCGATGACCTTTGGTTTGATGCCAGGCCGGCGGACGGATTTATTCTGTTAGACTGGAAAACGAATGTTGAAGAGGATCTTGAGGGCTTTTGGTTGGAAAGAAGCATTGATGGAGAACACTTTGTTGAATTAGGTTGGACAGATGCTGCTGGCAGTACCATCAATGGTGCAAACTATCAGTGGGAAGATCATACAGTAAAATATCAAGAAAATTATATCTATCGACTGCGTTTAGTTGATTTAGATGGGAGCATTGCGTATAGTGTTCTCAGGGAGGCAATGTTAGAGATCGAAAATGCCATTTCGATTCGAAATTTATACCCAATTCCTACACGAGATATTGTGTTTGTGGAAATTGTGGTACCAGAAGCATTAAGGATTCAAATGGATTTCGTAAATTCTCTTGGACAAAGGCTTCGCCCCCAATCATTCGAGACCAAAGCGGGTCTCAATGTATTGCGGATTGATCTTTCAGGTTTGGCAGAGGGGATGTACATCGGAAGAGTGATGACTGCTGGTCGCCACATAGAAAGCCTGAAATTGATCAAGTCAAATTAGTATGTGTTGAGGTTTTGGTTAGAGGGCCGGCCCGCAAGGGCTGGCTTTTTTCATAAAGCTCCCCTGTCCAAGTATCATCAGGAGAAAAGGACCAACTCCGTCAGGCTCCTGATTCAGAAGCGCATAAAAAAAGCCAGCACGCCTATTGGGCTGAGGCGTGCATAGCTTTATCATGAGAAGACTTATCCTTTGTTCACTCAGGCGTCCTTATTCCGACACTTATCAAGGGCCGGATCAGGCTGAGGCGTATTTTTTTTGATTGGTACAGCGGTGGGTTTCTTCAGTTTTTTATCCCTCGTTTGGGTTTGACGAACCGAAGAGCGACAAGACTTGCTTTCCATTTCGACAGACTTTTTGCTTGCATGCAGATGTGCATGTGGCGTAACTGCCTGCGGAATCCACTCAGATTGAGCAAGGCCAATTTTTAAGAAAAATATCGATAATATAATGAGGAAAGCGTGTTTCATGAATGTTGATGCATTCGTTTGATTGGTATACTCTTTGGTCACCCAAAAGTTCGGTTTTCTCGCTCAAGCCGGACTTGAAATCTGCCAATGCAATGTTTCTTTCTGCGAATGAATTTGACCCAGGCTCTCCGGCTGGCTATTTTCTATTCTTTTCTAATCTATGCGCCTGAGAAACTGGGAAGTATTTGTACACGTCCTGATATGGATTATTCTATATCTGGTCATCATTGGATCTGATGTGATTCATCTTGGGGAGATGTCTACCCGCCAGATTGCCCTGATCCTTTTCTTCAGTCTTCTGATCAATGCCGGGATCATTTATGGATATAAATTCTGGGCTTTGCCAAAATATCTGGCCAAACCTCAGATCGGCTTATTTTTCCTGATTAATTTTTCCTTTCTGTTGGTTGGCATTCTCCTTAAATCGTTCATCGATTTTGGCTATACCAGCCTGCTGAATGTATTGACTGGTTTCTCTGAAAAATCCCTTACCCTTGGTGGATGGTTGCGAATCAACACTTTCACCACATTTCTCGTGATGCTGGTGGCCAATGTCTATGGGTTCACCGCTGCCTGGTTTCGAGGGCAAAGACTACGATACAAGCTTGAACGCGATAAACTTCAATCAGAACTATCAGCCCTAAAGCATCAGATTAATCCTCATTTTCTCTTCAACATTCTCAATGGCCTGTATGGATTGGCGTATAAAAATAATGATGAACCCACCGCCGAAGGCATTGCGAAATTGTCGCAACTGATGCGCTATGTCTTGTATGAGTCCAACGATGAAACGGTTTTACTGGAAAAAGAAATCAATTATATCGAGGCCTACATTGATCTGCAGCGCTTGCGGCTGCACGGTGCCACTGAGGTTCACTTTGTCGTAAGCGGCGAAGTGACGCATCAGCGAATTGCACCAATGTTGTTTATTCCTTTTATTGAGAATGCCTTTAAATATGGTGTCAGTACTGTAACCCCTTCCTCTATTGAGATTTGTATCGAGCTGACTGAAAAGGAACTCAAGTTTGACATTTCCAACCAGATTCACCAGGGACAGTCAGTAGAGCAGAAAGGGTACGGGGGCATTGGGCTCAAAAATGTTTCCAAACGCCTTGAATTACTGTATCCAGACCGTTATTCGCTCTCCTATGGACCGAATGGGAAAGCGTATCACGTAACACTCAACATTTCTTTATGAAAAAAATGCGTGCAATTGCCATCGACGACGAACCTCTCGCACTGGAAGTCATCGAAAGGTTTGCCGGTAAAATCCCAGACCTCGAACTCCTTCAGGCTTTCCAGAATCCCATTGAGGCAGTTGGTTTCATCCAGAAGGAACAAGTAGATCTGATCTTTCTGGACATCCAGATGCCGGATCTGACAGGCTTGCAATTGCTCCAAAGTCTTGAGCGAAAGCCGATGGTGATATTTACCACTGCATACTCTCAATATGCAGTTGATAGCTACGAAATGGATGCCGTAGACTATCTGATC
>JBCBZF010000542.1:0-4974 GCA_039815525.1 Bacteroidota bacterium
CGAACTTTTCAAAGGGACCAATACAATTGAGAGGGTAGGGGCGGCCCATGGCATTCTGGCCTATCTCAACCAGGGACCACATCTGGTCTTTTTGTCCACCCATGATCTCGAATTGGCGGATTTACTGGCCGATGGCTATGAACTGTACCATTTCCGTGATGATATACGTGAAGCCACTTTACATTTTGACTATACTCTCCATCCCGGGATCATTCAGGATACCAATGCAATTCGGATTCTGGCTTTGAGCGATTATCCGGAGGCAGTGGTAGATCAGGCTTTGGAGACGGTGGAAAAAGGGAAGAGTCAGAAACAATAAACCCGCAACCAGACAAAGGCTGGCTGCGGATTCGGTATAATTACAAGCTTCTCGACAGAATTAAACGTCCAGGCCAAATTCCTGGCTCTTCTTTTCGGCGATTTCATAACCGGCATCGCGGTGGCGAATCACCCCCATAGCCGGATCGATGTGCAGCACGCGTTTGAGGCAAGCCTCGGCCCGATCTGTACCATCTGCAACGATGACCATACCGGCGTGCTGTGAAAAGCCCATACCAACCCCACCACCGTGATGGAAAGACACCCAGGTGGCACCGCCACTGGTGTTGGCCATCAGATTGAGCAACGGCCAGTCAGAGACCGCATCACTGCCATCTTTCATGCCTTCGGTTTCCCGGTTGGGAGAGGCGACGGAGCCACAGTCCAAATGATCCCGCCCGATCACGATCGGGGCTTTCACTTTTCCGGTACGAACCAGATCATTGAAGATCAAGCCTGCCTTTTCCCTTTCTCCCAGACCAAGCCAACAGATCCGACAAGGCAGTCCCTGGAAGGCCACTTTTTTCTGCGCTTCCTGCAACCAATGAATCATGTGCGTGTTCTCAGGGAAAGCCTCCATCAAGGCCTGATCCGTTACATAAATGTCTTCCGGGTCCCCTGAGAGAGCGGCCCATCGGAAAGGACCTTTGCCTTCACAAAACAAGGGGCGGATGTAGTCTGGGACGAAGCCATTGAAATTAAAGGCATTTTCTTCTCCACCCTGACGCGCAAATTCGCGTAAGTTGTTGCCGTAATCAAAGGTGATGCTGCCACGCTTTTGCATATCCAGCATCAGACCTACATGGCGGGCCATGCTTTTGAGAGAACGTTCCCGATAGGCTTCGGGATCATTTTTGCGTAGCGTCTCCGCTTCCTCCAGGCTGACGCCATTGGGGACATATCCATATACCGGATCATGCGCAGAAGTTTGATCCGTCAGCACATCGGGAATGATGTTTTCCTGCAGCATGCGTTGCAGTACATCCCCAATGTCCCCCACCAATCCGACTGACAGATTGTCTTTTTTCTCTTTGGCATCCATGACCCATTTGATGGCCTCTTCATAGGAATCAGTCATGCGGTCAATGTAGCGGGTATCAATGCGTTTTTGGATGCGGGCTGGATCAATGTCAACCCCGAGGAAGGTCGCGCCCGCCATGGTGGCTGCCAAAGGCTGTGCGCCTCCCATGCCGCCAATGCCGCCCGTTACCAGTAGCTTTCCGCGTAAATCGCCGCCAAAATGCTGTCGCCCACAAGCAGCAAAGGTTTCGTACGTTCCTTGTAAAATGCCCTGGGTGCCAATGTAGATCCAACTTCCGGCAGTCATTTGGCCGTACATCATCAGGCCGCGCTCCTGCAGCTCCTGGAAATGCTGCCAATTGGCCCAGTTTGGGACCAGATTGGAGTTGGCAATCAGAACGCGGGGGGCCTGAGGATGAGAAGGGATGACACCGACTGCCTTACCTGATTGGATCAACAGACTTTGATCATCTTCTAATTTGAGCAAGTGCTCAATGATTTTTTGGGCCGCTTCCGGATTGCGGGCGGCTTGTCCGGTTCCACCGTAAACCACCAGTTTACTGGGGTCTTCCGCTACTTCCTGGTCCAGATTGTTGAGAAACATCCGCAGGGGTGCTTCCGTCTGCCAGGATTTGGCGTGAAGGACATTGCCAGTTGGCGCTTTGTAGTGAGGATGAGAGGCGTATTGCTCAATAAACTTCGAAAAGCTCATGGTAGGGGCTTCTGAAATCTGCATGACCGTTATGACTTAATGCTTGTGAAATATGTATCAACTCCCTGTTGTGGAGGATTTGTCTGGCTTGTTCTAAATCTTCGGCGAAGATGCGGTCTTCTTCGGCATGGTCTATTTTGCTGCGGATGTGGGCATGGCAAGCTTCCAGAATCGCTCCAGACCGCAGGGGGCGACGGAAATCGAAAGCCTGTGCAGCGCACAGCAGTTCTGCTGCCTGGATGTTTTCGAGATTCTCGAGAATCTGATATGCCTTCCGTCCACTGATAGAGCCCATGCTGACATGGTCTTCCTGCCCCAAAGAAGTCGGAATACTGTCTCCACTGGCAGGGAAAAGCAGGCTTTTATTTTCACTCGCCAAAGCCGCGGATGTGTACTGGGGCAACATGAAGCCTGAATTGATACCAGTATCATGCATCAGGAGTTGTGGCAGACCAGCCACTTTGCCCTCTAATGACAAATAGATCCGCCGATCGGCGATATTCCCCAATTCCGACGCGGCAAGTGCTGCGTAATCCAGCGGCAAAGCCAATGGCTGCCCGTGAAAATTACCGCCGCTGATGGTCAATTCCTCTGAGAAAATGACAGGATTATCAGTTACGGCATTGATTTCTATCTCTACTAATTCTTTCAGATGTAGCCAGGCATTGCGGGAGGTACCATGAACCTGTGGAATACAACGCAAAGAGTAGGGATCCTGAACCCGACCACAATTAAGATGCGAGGCAAGGATTTCAGAACCCTGTAAAAGATAGAGGATACGATGGGCCACATGCTGATTGCCTTTGTAAGGTCGCAATTGGTGTAGCTGCGGGAAAAATGGTTTGGCTGAACCCAGTAATGCTTCGATCATCATCGCCCCCAGCAAGTCTGCCTGCGACAGGGCCGCTTGCAATTTCTCTACCACACTGACTGCAAAGGCCGCAATGAATTGGGTACCATTGATCAATGCCAGTCCCTCCTTGGGGCCAAGCTGAATGGGGGAAAGACCGTTTTCCCGAAAGAACTGAGCTGTATCTCTAACTTCCCCCTGCACCCACATCTTCCCCAGACCAATCAGTGGCAGGAACAAATGTGCCAGAGGCGCTAAATCTCCCGATGCCCCAACCGAACCCTGTGAAGGAACCACTGGAATCAGGTCTTCCTGTATATGCCAAAGAATGCGCTCCAGCGTTTTAAGGGCAATTCCTGAATACCCCTGGCTCAAAGACTGAAGCTTCAGGATGAGCATCAAACGGGAAATATCCCTGGGGATGGGTGCCCCGACACCCACACTATGACTTTTTAAGATATTGGTTTGTAAGCGTTGCGTATCCTCCGCAGAGATCATGGTCGTACAGAGCGGTCCAAAACCGGTATTGATCCCATAGACTACTTTGCCAGACTGCACGATCTTGGCAACATCTTGTTCGCTGGCAAGAATACGTTGGCGGGCGTCCATTCCGATTGTACCAGCAAGTTGTGATTTGCTGATCGCCAGGGCTTTGGAGGTCGTTAGTTGATCCTCTCCAAAACGAAATGCAGTCTGTGTTGCGATCATCTGAAAAACATCTCAAGTGTTGAATAAAGATCCCTTGATTTTTTGATACCTGGAAATGATTTATTTTCATGAAATGATGCTTTCAGGTAATCAAATTGAATTGCGCCATTTGCAATACTTTCTGGCAGTAGCGGAGGAGCTGCACTTCCGCAAGGCTGCGGAGCGCTTGTTTATTACCCAGCCGGGTTTGAGTCGACAGATCCTCCGACTGGAGGAAATACTGGGAGTGCAGCTTTTTGAGCGTGATAAGCGAAATGTCAAATTGACCCCCGCCGGCCTTATTTTGCAGGAAGAGGCCGGAGAATTATTGCGGCGGACCCATCAGCTTATAGATCAGGTCCGTCGGATTGACCGGGGAGAAGCGGGGGAATTGCGGCTGGGGTTTGTCGGTTCAGCCATGCAGAGCCTGCTGCCAGGGATTTTACGTCGGATGAATGTGGTATTGCCTGATGTCCATACCAATTTAGAGGAAATGGGCAATGAAGAACAGATTCAGGCTTTGCTGGCAGATCAGATTGATCTGGGATTTATTCGCTCCGCTCGCCTGCCCAAAGGGCTGAATTGGCAATCCGTTCAGATTGATAGCTTTTCAGTCGTGCTTCCTGCTGATCATGCGCTTCACCAAGGGAATTTTGAATCAGTCGCCCAATTGCGGGATGAAGATTTTATCCTCTTTTCGAGAGATTATAGCCATGGATACTATGATCTGGTGATGAGCATATTCGAAGATGTTGGCCTGACCCCCAGCATTTCCCATAAATCAGTTCATGCAACCACCATTTTTCGCCTGGTGGAAAGTGGTCTGGGGGTGTCGATTGTACCGACAGATTTACAAAAGGGATTTCAACTGGATGTACGCTTTATCAAACTGAATCAAATTCCACAACGTACCACCCTCTCGGCGGTCTGGAAAGGTGAAAATCGAAACCCCATTCTGCCAAATGTGCTCGATTTTTTGCCCAAGCTATGAAGAGGCTGAGAATGAATGGGTAATTGGACTATACTTAGCAAGCTGTGTAACTTGCAGTCAAAGGATTGATACACGCATGAAAAAAAGATATTGGTTTTTGCTGGTGATTCTTCTCATTGTTGGCACCTATATGGCCGGTCCACGAGCAAGCTTCCCGAAAGTAGCCCCAGAGACTCCCTCTGTCCCGATGGATATTGTAGACTTGGAGCCTTTCATTCAAAAAAGAGAGGCAGGGATTGACAATCTAAAGCCCAATAATCAAGCCCGCATCATTTGGGCGGATTCCGTTCGGAAAACTGAATGGGCTGTGGTATACCTGCATGGATTTTCAGCCAGTCCGATGGAGGGCGACCCTACACACCGAGAATTTGCTGCACGCTATGGGTGCAATTTGTA
>JBCBZF010000793.1:0-3531 GCA_039815525.1 Bacteroidota bacterium
AGCGGAAGTACGACAATCTGGTGCAGGCAGACAGCAAAGAGCGTGTGCAGATATACTGGAAATGTGTATTTCTGTTTTATGCTTCCTCGATTCGGTGTAATCCAGAGGCTAGACACGTTTTATACACCAACGAGGAAAGCCCGGAAGTAATGGTCGGACGGGTAGATTTGCTGAAACGCCTCAAAGAGATGGGAGTGGAGATTCATATTGTTCCCTTCGATCGGTTTAAACCACCTTACAGCCTCTCTAAAAAACTCACCAATTGCTTCTATCGTCTGGAAGTGGTCAAAGCGATGGCCGAAGAAGCCGAAAATGAAGCCTTTATCCTGTTGGATTCTGATGTACTCTGGACGCGCCATGACCCACAATTGATGGCATTGCTGACGCAGTCCAATGCTGTTTTGTATGACCGCTATGAAGTCAACGGTCATGAGGTTACAGATGCCGGTATGAGTCGTATGGATATGGGAAATGCCTTTCGGACAGTTGATGAAAACTACCACCCTGCCGATCCCATTCATTTTGGCGGCGAAATCGTCGGAGGGCCAAGTCAAGTGATGCAAAAACTGTCCCATTCCCTCGAACAAGCCTATGACAATGTGATCTCAGCTTGTCTGCGCGAAATGGTCGTTATGCCCAATGGGCGCAACATCATGGATACAGATGAGTACGTCACCAGCTTCGCCTACAACATGGCCGATGTTGAAATCGGTTTGGCCAATCCTTTTATCAAACGACTCTGGACTGGAGAGCAGCCCAATAATGTCGAAACTGATGATGTCAATCTGACCCTTTGGCATTTGATTGCTGAAAAGCAAACCGGTCTCGCCAAACTCTATGATCTTGCCATTGAGCCGGACTCCTCTTTCTGGCAAATTACCATTGATGATTTTCCTGCCTATCTGGGTGCCTTTGTCGGGATACCCGAACGACTGCACGATACACCGCTACAGTTGAGCTGGAAAGCCCGTGCCAAAAAAATGGTCATGAAGCTTGTCAATGGCTGATGCAACAAGAGAAACCCTTCACTGCTTGGGCTTACAATGAAGGGTAGTCAAACTAAAAGCTTTATGAAAAGTGATCTCAAACAAATCCTTCCAGAGATCAATTTCATTTTTTTTCGACGATACGTATTTTTTTTGCGACAGAATTCCCATTCACTTGAAGGCTTAAGGCAAGTCTACCGGACCGCCACTTAGCTGCTGCAATGAGCTGTTCAGCGAAAATTTCTCCGTTTGTCTAAAGAATTGCCCTTCTCAAGCAGTTGATAAATCAAAAGAGGTTATTGAGCGGCTGAAGCTTTCCGTCCAGCGAAAAGCCATGATCCAGAGACCGCGAAAACTGCGGATTTACGTTTCTTAGGGGGAAATACACACTGTTTCCGGAAACAAGAGGGCATTGATACGGCAAATCGTATCAGTAGGGGACCGGATTGAAAATCGATCCTTGATTCAGCCCTCCATGATCTGTTTCCAGCCCATTCTACCAGCTAAACATCTTCAGGTGTAGCCATGCTCTCTTGTCACGTGACAAGGGAATGGGTTTGTCGTTCTTTCCAAAGTCAATTTATTCACTAACCTCACTATTTCTATGAAAAAGCTGATACTGTTGTTAACAGTATGTACGTTGTCGTGTCAACTTTTACTTGCACAAACAACCGTGAACGGCAAGGTAAACGACACCGATGGCACCCCTATTCAGGGCGCTTCTGTCATCGTTAAAGGAACCGCAGTCGGTTCATTGACCAATGCCGAAGGAACTTATCGGGTGGTCATACCAGAAGGGGCCAGGACCCTGATTTTTTCATTCGTCGGCCGCAAACGGATCGAGATGGATGTCAATGGTCGCAGCGAGATCAATGTGACCATGGAAGAGGATGTCCTTGAGTTGGAAGAAGTCGTGGTAACGGCCCTTGGGATTTCCCGTGAGAAAAAGGCACTTGGTTATGCTGTACAAGATGTCAAGGGAGATGAATTGCAAGGCTCAGGCGAAATCAATGTGATTCAATCTCTGGCTGGTAAAGCAGCAGGCCTTCAGGTCATTGGCTCTGGCGGTACGCCAGGTGCTTCATCCAAAATTCTGATCCGGGGAAATTCGACCTTTACCGGAGAGAATCAACCACTGATTGTCGTGGATGGGGTGCCCATTGACAATGAAACCCAGGGAAGTGTAGCCCGCGATTTTCCATTTAATGAAAATCTGGCTGGCGTCAATAACTCCAACCGCGCAGTAGACATCAACCCCGATGACATCGAGAGTGTGACCGTCCTCAAAGGCCCGGCAGCCGCTGCTTTATATGGTGTGCGTGCTGGTAATGGGGCAATTGTGATCACCACCAAACGCGGTACCAGTGGCAGCGGAATCAAAGTTCAATTGCGTTCCAGTATTGAGTTGACCCAAGTCAACAAACTGCCGGAATTACAAACCGAATGGGCGCAGGGTAATCCAGATGCAAATGGGGTCCCTACCTTTAGTACCTTTGATCCCGGCCCTGACAATACCTTTTTCACGGCTGATGATGTGTCTGCTGGTACATCTGCATCATGGGGGCCTAAAATTGCGGATGATCCCAGTTTGCAATCCTATGATAATCTGAATGATTTTTTCCAGACTGGGATTACCTCCAACACCACGCTGGCGCTGAGCGGCGGCAATGATCAAACCAACTTTCGCTTGTCAATGGGCTATTTGAATCAGACGGGGATCATTCCCAACACTGATTTTAATCGGGCGTCAGTTCGCCTGACCAGCGATACCCGTATTTCTGATCAGATCAAAGTAGGGGGGACGATCAATTTCATCAACTCCGGTGGTACCAGGGCACAGAATGGATCGAATCTCTCCGGCGTCATGCTGACACTTACCCGTACACCCGCCAGTTTTGACCTGCGGGGTTCTGGAGAGGAAGGCTGGTTGTATCCCAATGGCAATCAGCGCCAGTACTTCTTTGTGTACGACAACAGCTACTTTACTGCCTATGAAAACCCTGCCACAGACAATGTCTTGCGGGTACTGGGTAATGTTTATGCTTCCTACAAGCCGACTACCTGGCTGGATGTGACCTACCGCCTGGGAACTGATATGTACAGCGACCAGCGGCAGCAAATTTTTGCCATCGGTTCCTGGGAGCCTGATAATGCGCCTTTGGGAGAAATTCGTGAAAACACCATCCGTTATCGGGAAGTGTATTCCGATCTGTTGGTTTCTGCCAACTATGATTTCAGTGACGACCTCAATGGTTCCATCACTTTGGGCAACAATCTGAATCACCGCTACCGGCAGGACTTTTTTGCACGTGGCCGAAATTTGAGTGTCCCTGGATTCTACAACTTTAGTAATACCAGTGACTTGTACAGCAGTGAGGTGGAAGAAACCATCCGTACGGCTGCTTTCTTCGCTGATGTCAATCTTTCTTATAAAGATTTTCTTTTCCTCAACTTTACGGGACGAAATGAATGGGCTTCTACTTTTTCTGCGGACAACAATAGTTTCTTCTATCCATCTGGAAGTGTAGCCTTTGCTTTTACTGAA
>JBCBZF010000452.1:0-5595 GCA_039815525.1 Bacteroidota bacterium
ACCAGACAAGCCCTATTGGCAAACCCTGATCCTGGTCGTGTTGTGCATGGTATTTGCCCGCAGTGCTGCCATGGCTTTCAATCGGCTGATTGACCGGGACATTGATGCACGGAATGCAAGAACCCAAAGCCGCGAGATTCCGGCTGGCAGCATCAGTCCTACCCAGGCACGTTTCTTTGTGATCATCAATTGTCTGTTGTTTGTGGCCACCACTTGGTTCATCAATCCACTGTGTTTTTTCCTTTCTCCTGTCGCATTGATCGTCATTCTTGGTTATTCACTGACCAAAAGATTTACTGCTTTGTGTCATCTGGTGTTAGGTTTGGGGCTGGCCTTGGCGCCAGTGGGGGCGTTTCTGGCGGTGACCGCCCGCTTTCAATGGGCACCAGTGATTTTGGGGATTGCGGTTCTCTGTTGGGTAAGCGGTTTTGACATCATCTATGCCTTGCAAGATGAAGAATTTGACCGCGAACATGCTCTCAACAGCATTCCAGCCTTTCTGGGGAAAAAGCGTGCCTTGATTGTCTCGACTTTGCTCCATTTCGTGACCGCAGGGATGATCATTCTTTTTGGTGTCATGATTGATGGTGGCTGGATCTTCTGGTCGGGTGCAGCGGCATTTCTGGTATTGCTTACCTATCAGCATTTTCTCGTCAAGCCCAATGACCTGTCAAAGGTCAACCTCGCATTTTTTACCACCAATGGGATCGCCTCTGTGGTTTTTGCGTTATTTGCGATTGGGGAGTTATTGATTCGCTAAGCTTCTGATTCACCACAACCAGTAAAAACACATGAAATTCAGATTTTTTGTCCTTTTCACAATTTGGGCGAGTGCAGCATTTTGTCAATCCCCTCAAACGGTAGATGTAAAGTGGAAAGTTGCGCCAGGTGATCCCCTCACCTATGCCACAGTTATGCAGGAAATTGAGAGTCCTTCATCTGAACCAGACTTTCAGAATCTATTTGAAACACTTACCGATAGTGCAAAAATCGTGTCCCAAAACATGTTGGATCATGCCAGGATACTGAAAGAGACCATGGCGCAAGCTGATTTCATTTCGACACTTTCAGCTCAGCAAGACGGTGTGATAGAGATCATCATGTCTACTCGTCCTAAGAACAATGCTGATTCATTAGACACGAACCCGCCAGGAAATGCAATGGAGAAAATGATGCGTTCGATGCAGCAAGGCGTCATGCTGCGAGGCTCTGTTTATGACACCGGGGGCATTCATAGTTTCTGGATAAAAAGCCGACAAAAAATTTGATTGCTTTATTCTTTCAACTGCCAACCCATCCAGTAAAAATTGGAGACAAATGGTCTCTTGACATCAACCTCATTGCGAATGACCAGACTTTTGTGTGCGATAGTGCGTACAAAATCAATGAGGTTACGCTCTCAGACATTCGGAATGTAAAAGGAGAGAAGATCGCGCTTATCCAATACAACATAGAAGAATACGTACAAGGTACTCTTAATTTGCCTTCATTTCTTGGGAAGAAGAGCAAGGAGACGAAGAGCACGATGAAGTTTTCGTTTCAGGGGATTGGTGAATTCTCGGTTGATAAAGGACGTTGGGCAACATACGAGGGGACAATGATTCTGGATGCAAGTGGTCCCAGAATAAGCAGTCAGAAAACGAGATATGCATTAATCCGGGAATAAAGATTGGGGCCAGGCTTTGGGCAGAATGTCCGCTTTGTGGAATGTGATTGACGTCCGATGTAGTCTTAAATAAAAAAAACTGCCTTCTGACCCTCTAATCCTGACTTTTGGCCCACTTTCCTTTTGGCCTTTTCCTCATCAAAACCTATTTTGTTTCATCAATGGGCTTACTGCCATTGGGTGGGATAAATCATACAATTCGAAGGTATTAGATCATGAAGGAAAAGTTGCGGATGGTGCGCATCTGTCTGGTGGCAGGACTGGTGTTTGCAGGCGTTCTTTTTAGTGGCCACAAATCAGCGCCAATCCTGGATGTGGATCCAGTCGATCCGGCTGAAAAATGGGCTGATAGTATTTTAAGCAGCATGAGTCTGGAAGAAAAAGTCGGTCAACTTTTCATGATTGCGACTTTCTCCAACAAAGACGAACAACATTATCAATACATCGAATCCATGGTCCGCAACCAGCATCTGGGCGGACTGATTTTTATGCAGGGAAACCCTGCTTCGCAGGTCGAGTTGGTCAATCGCTACCAGGCAACGGCCAAAGTCCCACTGATGATTTCCCAGGATGCCGAGTGGGGCGTCGCCATGCGCCTCAAAGGCACACGGGCTTATCCCAAAAATATGACCCTGGGGGCCATCCAAAATGACTCTCTTTTATATGCGCTGGGAAAACAAATGGCCCGCGAACTACGGGCTGTCGGTGTCAACGTAAATTTCGCCCCTTCCGTCGATGTCAACAATAACCCCCGGAACCCGGTGATCAACTACCGATCCTTCGGAGAAAACAAATACAATGTCAGCCGGAAAGGTATCATGCTCATGAAAGGCATGCAGGATCATAAGGTAATGGCCTGCGCCAAGCATTTTCCAGGACATGGAGATACCGATACCGATTCACATCATGATTTGCCCCTGATCCATCACAATCGTGATCGTCTCGATACACTGGAATTGTATCCTTTCATGAAAATGATGGAAGCGGGTGTCCAATCCCTGATGGTGGCCCATTTGTATGTCCCTGCGCTTGATTCAACTCCCAATCAGGCCAGTACGCTTTCGCCAAACATCGTACATCAATTGATCCGTGAAAACATGGGCTATGATGGTCTCTTGTTCACTGATGCCTTGAACATGCAGGGCGTCGCGAAATTCTACCCTGCCGGCGAAGTCTCCCTACGTGCATTTTTGGCAGGGAATGATGTGTTGCTGTTTCCTGGTGATGTCCCCCGATCGGCCCGTTTGATCCGGCACGCAGTCGAAAGAGGCTCGATTACCAAAGCCGACCTGGACCAAAGGGTCAAAAGAATTCTTCGGGCGAAGTACAGTGTTGGGCTCAATCAAAGAGAAAAAATATCCACTGATGAACTTCCGGCAGTTTTTAATGATCTGGAAGCCAATATTTTGCGTCGACGTTTGTATCAGGCTGCAGTAACCATTCCCAAGAATGATGCAGGCCTTTTGCCCCTCAAAAAACTGGACCAACGCAAGATTGCCTATGTCCAAATCGGTGGCGGCAGTGGCAACCAAATGGACCAATCCCTCCAAAAATATGCTGATGTGGATGCTTTCTATCTGAGAAAAGGATTCACCAGTGGAGAAAAAGCCAAGCTTTTTCGGGACATCGAAGGCTATAATACCGTCATCCTCGGCCTCTTTGGGATGAACAACCGCCCCTCACAAAAGTTCGGGGTGCGTGCATCGGCCATCCAACTAAGCAAAGAACTCAGTGAGAAAGTGCCGAACAGTATCCTGGCCATGTTTGGCAATCCATATGCCTTGAAAGATTTTGGGAGCGAGGATGCAGTGGTGCTTGGCTATGAAGCGGTACGAGAAGCCGAACAGGCTGTTGCCGCAGCCATATTTGGCGGAAAAGCGGTCAGCGGCCGTCTGCCGGTCACTGCCTCTAAGCAATTTCGGGAAGGGATGGGGGCCCAGATTCGCCTGCCGATTCGTTTTGGTTTTTCCCTTCCGGAAGAACAGGGTATGGACAGTAAAGTGCTGGCCGGTATTGACCGGATTGCTGATCGATACATTGATCGGATGGCCACACCTGGATGTGCTATCCTGGTGATGCGTGGCAATGACATCGTCTATGAAAAAGGTTTTGGACGTACCATGTATGGCCCAAGTGGGGAAAATATCAATCCCTGGCAACATACCTATGATCTTGCATCCGTAACCAAGGTGGTTGGCACGACGCTTTGCACCATGTATCTGGTGGAACGGGGCCGCCTTAAATTGGATGCACCGATCAGTACCTATTTACCAGAGTTGAA
The DNA here is from genome assembly GCA_039815525.1 of Bacteroidota bacterium. Taxonomy (GTDB): domain Bacteria; phylum Bacteroidota; class Bacteroidia; order J057; family J057; genus JBCAWW01. The sequence goes on from JBCBZF010000452.1 coordinate 3,948, forward strand.
AGGGAGTAACAAAGCACGCCTCACCATCCGACGTCTTCTCCAACACAATGCCGGCTTACCAGGCTGGATTCCGTTTTATGAAAAAACCTTTATTGATGAGAAGCAGAAGATGCTGGACCCTAAAGTTTACAGCTTCCAGAAAACGGGTCGGCATACCCAGGAAATTGCACCGAATCTATACGTAGATCCCAAAGTATATGATCAGGTTTGGCAACAAATCGTGGAAGTGGAAGTACGGGACACGGAGAGAGTACGATATAGCGACATTGGTATGATCATCATGGCCCGGATCATTGAACGGGTGAGTGGCCAGAAGATGGATGTGCTGCTTGATAAATTATTTTATCAATCTATGGGAATGGATCACACCTACTTTCGTCCCAATGAAAAAGGGCTGGCAGGAGACTGTCCGCCCACAGAACTGGATACAGTTTGGCGACAAGGTGTGGTACAAGGTTTTGTACATGATCCGGCTGCATCTCTTTTGGGAGGGGTAAGTGGTCATGCAGGTCTTTTTTCCAATGTGTATGATCTGGCCAAAGTATTGATGATGCTGAAAAACGGAGGTGTTTATGGCCAAAAAAGATATTTACGTCCTACCACCATTCATCATTTTACCCGCAAACAAATCGCGCACAGTCGTAAAGGATTGGGCTGGGACAAACCAGAAGGAAGCGACAACAAAAGGAGGCGAAACCCTGCCTCGGACTTCGCCTCCCTGAAAACTTTTGGTCATACTGGCTTCACCGGTACTTGCGTATGGGTTGATCCACAGTATGATTTAATTTATGTCTTTTTGGCCAACCGGACCTTCCCTTATGCCTCCAACCGGCAGTTGGCTCGGGAAAGTGTACGGATCAAGGTAATGGATAAAATTTATGAATCCATCTATGCCTTCGGCCGTACTTGATTATCGTCTCCGACTCATGAAGATGCTCAGATAGTAGAGGAGTGTTGCCAATGAAGACAGTGCTGCGACCACATAGGTCATCGCTGCCCATTTCAGGCCCTTCTTTGCTAAATCATATTCTTCTCCCTGAGAAATACCGGTCTGATCCAACCAGGCCAATGCCCGGCGACTTGCATCAAATTCAACCGGAAGCGTGATCAGACTGAACAGGGTAGAAGCCCCCAGCATCACCAATCCGATGATCATCAGCTGTGGGAAAATCTCAATCATCGCGATGCCACCCATCAGGACCCACGGACTGAATCGATTGGAGATGCTCACCACCGGGACTATCGCCGACCGGAATGATAGAAACGAATATTTCGTCGCATGCTGAACGGCATGGCCAACTTCATGGGCTGACACTGCTGCGGCAGCAACGCTGCGCTGGTCATATACCCAATCGCTGAGATTGACGGTCCGCTTGGCTGGGTTGTAGTGATCAGTTAGTTGACCCTTTACTGACAGAATCTGCACGTCAGAAATCCCATTGTCTGCCAACATTTGTTCAGCGATTTGTCGCCCGTCAAGGCCGGCTGAAGTGGAGACACGTGAGAGTTGATTCATAACGGATTGAAAGCGCCAGCGTACCAGCGCGCTGAGCCCCATTGCTGCAATGATCGAATCGAGACTAATATGTTGTAGATGCGAGTCTTTTTTATTCCGCTTCTGGCCAGGATGCTTGATCCAATGTGGAGA
>JBCBZF010000834.1:0-3306 GCA_039815525.1 Bacteroidota bacterium
CGACCAAACGGAAAATATTTCCAACGCCCGTGTCTACGATGAAATGACCAACATCAATGAGATGTTTCGCAATGTGGGGTTCTATGATCCCAGCATTGGAGCAGATGCTCGCATTCAGTTTTGCATGGCGCAGGTCGCGCCGGACGGGACATCGACCTCCGGTATCAATCGATACGAGACGAGTTTTTCCGAGCTCGATCTCACAAATGGAGATGATTTTGCGTTCAAACAGATCTATAACTGGGACCCAACTCAATATCTCAATGTATATGTGGTCCGTTCCATCCGGATTAACGGTGGATTTGCTTTGGGATATGCTTATTATCCATTGAGTGCGGGAGAATTTTGGGATGGCATCGTGTTGCGGTATTCAACCGTGGGCGGCAGCAAAGCCGGTACCGCCACATTCGGCCATGAAATAGGCCACTACCTGGGACTCCCCCACCCCTTTGATCGCGGCTGCGACAATGGCGACTGTTTCCTCTTTGGTGATCGCGTCTGCGACACGCCACCCGACAATTCTACTTTCGAAGGCTGTGGCTACAGCAACAGTTGCTCGACCGATGCAGATGATCCCAGCAGCAACAATCCTTTTACCACTGATGAGGAAGATCTCAACGATTTGTACATGGATTACAATCCGGATGACTGCGCAAAGCGCTTTACACCAGGTCAGGTAGAGAGAATGCGCATCGTACTCCGTAATCTTCGGTCTAGCTTACTGCAATCCAATGTTTGTCACATTCCCGCTTTACACGATGCAGGCATCACCGCCATTGAAAGTCCTTCACGCACGGAATGTATTGCTCCCAATACTGTCGAGGTTAGCATCAAGAATTTTGGCATTCTCCCGCTCACCCAAGCCAATATTTCCTACCAGATCGATCAGGGAAATGTCAATACCATCGGTTGGGCAGGAAATATCGCACCTTCACAATCGCAGACCTTTAGCTTCACTCTCAATGGAGCGCTATCACAAGGGACCAGAAACATCAGGGTGTATACCGAATTTCCCAATGGCCAAACAGATGGATTTGCGAACAATGATAGCAGTCAGCGCATTGTGAACATCGGTACGACAGGTAATTTCCCCCTGTTTGAGTCTTTTGTAAATGGTATTCCAGGAAATTGGACTATCAACAATCAAGAAGGATTGGGGTGGCAGTTAGAAAGTCTTGGCTGTGATGATGGTCAAAACCGAAACGCTATGATGCTTGACAACACCTTCATCTACAATGTAGGAGTTGATGATGGTTTTCTCACACCAGAGATTGACCTAAGTAATATTTCTGATGCGGTACTTCGCTTTGACTATGCTTTCCCTTATGATTTGGCATCAATTCTCCGAAATAATCCGAATCAACTGGGAAATGTTCGAGAAAGATTTTCAGTCTTGGTTTCTAAAGACTGTGGAAAAACGTATGATTCAGACCCGTTGTTTAGTGGCTCAGACACCATCCAATCCTTCGCCACGGCGATCATCAATTCTGATAGCATCGGATTATGGGAACCGAGTTGTGCAGATTGGCGCACTGTAGAAATTGATTTGTCAAGTCTGGTTGGAGAAACGGTCTTGTTTGATTTTCAATACCAAAAATTCTTCAACGGCTTTCCCATTTATCTGGACAATATCAACATCACATCTGCTTCTGTAACTGCTGTTGAAGCAGATGTTTTGCCTTCCATCACAATTTTTCCAAATCCTGCCCAAGGAGAAACTGTCCAACTTTCGGTTAAGAATCCGCAGAGGAAAGCTTACCATCTTCGTCTCTTCCAAACCACCGGTCAGCAGATCTGGTCGGTTGATGAGGCAAAATCTGCAATTCGCGAACAGCATGCGTTACCGACAGCTCAATTGGCGGCTGGCATTTACTTTCTGCAGATGGAAATGGATGGACAAACAATTAACAAAAAGCTAATCATTCGTTAATCTGTGGCATGTAATTTGAACATAGTCAATTGTTTACGAGATCTTTATACATTATGCAAATCAGTACGCCGAGCACTCATACGCCTGCTCCGCAAGCCTTCCTTGCTGACAAACTAAAAAACCTGTTACAGAAGTATCAGGTGGACGACGAAGACAGAAAGCGCCAGGTGGAAAATGCACTGCTGGTTCTGGAAGCCCGGGACAATCTTTCTGGCAGCCAGCATAGCACAGAGTTCAGCCGTCTCAAAGATATGTTCAGCCAGTTTCAATCGCTGGTAGACGAGCTGAAAGAAAACCTGGATGAAGCCTAAGATTCTTCACCCCTGAAAAAGAAAAACGAGCCTCTGATTGGAGGCTCGTTTTTTATCTGTGGGGTATTTTTTGTCTCACTCAACGCGCCATTCAATCCAGTCAAGGTCAAACAGCCATCCGTCCCCTCCACTGACTTTGATTTGAAATAAATCTCGACCTGAACGCGGAGAAACAGGCACCACAATTTCCTTCCACTCAGCATTACTGCCTTCACCCTTCACATTCAATGATCCTATCTGCTGGCCTTTCTGCCAAAGTTGAAGGCTCCCTCCCGCTACACTTTTCACCCGTAACACCGCCTTACGAATATCCGTGAAGTCCATGGGCGCAAAAAATATTTTCGCACCATTTCCTAAGCGGGTAAGAATCGGATTGTCCCGGTCAGGACCATCCATTCTTTCGCCAAAGCCTTGTCCGCCAGTACGCTCAATGGCTTTCAGTCGGGGCGCACGGAGGATCTTTACTTCCCTACGAGAAGATGCAGGTAAGCCATTCCCACCACCATCGGTATAGGAAGCGGAGAACAAATATGCGCCTTGTACATTCTCTGGCTGATGCTGATTGGTAACCAATTGCCCCGTGAATGGCATTCGCCCCTGATTGCTTTCATCGGCAAGGGATAAAATATAGCGGGCCATTTCGCGGGTCTCTTCAAGACTGTGCTGGGGATGTCCCGCCATGATTTTTTCTCCCCAGACACCATTTCCGCCCGTAATGATCTTATTGGCAAGATATTCCAGGGCTTCAGGGTCATTTTGGTACTTTTCAGACACCATCTCATAACTGGGACCAATGGACTTTTGCTTGAGGTTATGACAAGACCAGCAGTCAGAGTTTTGAATGAGGTTATAGCCTTTTAGAAAACGGAAAGAGCCGTTGATTGGGCCTTTTTCTTTGCCAAGCACCACTTCCAAATCTTCTCCGTCCTCTACAAAGACAAAGCTCACTGAAGCATTGGTGCGCTTGATACCACCGCTGCCTTCATCTTCAGGATCATCTATTTTTACTTCATATTTGCGGCTTTGTTTGGAGAAATAAAAGCTTTGATTGCCTTCGAAGCTCAG
>JBCBZF010000408.1:0-5989 GCA_039815525.1 Bacteroidota bacterium
TGCTGCTATTGCTGATGTTAGTTGGGTGCACCACGCTTATTCTACCTGCCATTTCCTAAAGTCAGTGGCATTAAACCGAATGATTATGAGATAAACGTCCGAGCCACGCCTACCAGTCTCTCTTCGGCGCCAATTTCAGGAAATGTGACGATCACTTTGGATGGTGGTCCTGAGCCAGGCAGTTGACGTAGTCTTCTCTGCAATACCGAACGTGAAATGCTTTGGGAATAAATATGCGGTCAAGCTGGAATCTGCTTATGCGGGTTCCAGCTACTGCTTTCAGGCCATGTATAACAGCTTATCGTGCCTACGCGGCATGCTCCTTCTGCCATACAGTCGGCGACACCCCAAACTGCTGTTTAAAACTGCGGGTAAAATTGGATTGGCTGTTGAAGCCGGTGTCATAGGCGATTTCGGCGATGGTGCCAGCTTTTTGTTTGAGGAGGTCGCAGGCGCGTTGCAGACGCATGGAGCGCAGGAGTTTGCCTGCTGTCTGATCAATCAAGGCTTTGAGCTTCAAATTGAGATTGTTGACACTCATGCCGGCATGATCGGCGAGCGTTTCTACGCCAAAGCGCTCTTCCCCGATATTCTCTTCAATTGTGTCCAGCACTTTTTTGAGGAAAACCTGATCCATGGATTGGGTTGATACTTCATTGGGACGAATGACAGTGGCCGAACTGAATCGCTCCCGCAGGCGCTTGCGCTGTTCGATCAGATTGCCAATGCGGATTTCCAGCTCTTTGGCATTAAAAGGTTTGAGTAGATAATCATCAACACCCAATTCGAGCCCGGCGATTTTGCTGTCGTCAGAGGCTTTGGAGGTGAGTAAGACCACCGGAATATGGCTGGTGCGCATATCTTCTTTGAGTCCTTTGGCCACGCCATAGCCATCCAGACGCGGCATCATGATATCAGAAATGATCAGATCGGGAATCAGCTCCTGTGCTTTTTCTAAACCTTCCACGCCATCAACTGCTTCATGGACCTGATAGCCAAAGCTGAGAATTTGTTCCTTGACAAAAGCTCTGACATCATGATTGTCTTCGACCAACAGAATCTTCTCAGCCTTTTGCGCGGTGGCAGTTCCATTTGATTCTGCGGCGATGTGTTTGCTGGGCAAAGATTCGATGGAAAGTTGAGGTGCCACGTCCTGCTGCGCATACTGAGATGGATCCGCAGGTATTGGCAACGAAAAGATGAAAGTGGTTCCTTTATTCAGTTCACTCTCGACGCTTATCTCCCCCTGATGCAGTTCCACCAATTCTTTCACCAACGAGAGTCCGATGCCAGTTCCCGGTTGGGGTTGGTTTTCACTGCTGTCAGCCTGATAAAAGCGGTCAAAAATATTGGGCAGCTGACTGGCCTTGATGCCTACGCCAGAATCCGAAACGGCAATCTGTAAATCTTTTCCAGTCTGTTTGACCATCATCCTGATCACTCCGCCGGCTGGGGTAAACTTCATTGCATTGGACAGCAGATTGAAGATGACCCGCTCAATTTTTTTATGATCAAAAGCCGTATCCAGTTCCTGCAATTCACTTTCAAAGGCCAGGCTAATGCCTTTTTCCTGCCCCATCGACTCAAAGGAATAGAGCATGTGTTTGAGAAAAGGAATTGCGTCCAGCCGGGCCAAATTCAGCTCCATGCCACCCGCTTCCAGTTTGGCCACATCCAATACCTGATTGACCAGATCCAGTAGGCGATGCCCATTACGGCCCACCATTTCGAAGCCATTCTTTAGCTTGGGATCGGCCGTATTGGCCTGCATCTGCTCATTTTTACCAATGATCAGGGTGAGTGGGGTGCGGAATTCGTGGGAGATATTGGTGAAAAAACGCGTCTTCATCGCATCCAGCTCCCGCAGCTTTTCTGCTTCCTTTCGGCGCTGCTCCTGACGGGCCCGCTCCTGTTCCAGCTCCATTTCCTGTTCCTTGAGGCGGATGCGTTGCCGATAGCGATACCAGATAAAACCAGCCAGGCCCAGGAAAATGATCAGCGAACCCAGGGCCAGAATTTGATTGCGCAGGGCTTTTTGCTCGGCATTTGCCAGTTCAGCCGTGGTCAGGTCATTTTGCAAAATCAGGTTTTCCTTTTCCTTCTTTTCAGATTCATACTCGATGTTGAGTTGGTTGATGGCCTCAATAGATTCGAGATTGAGGATACTGTCGTTGATGTCGTGGTATTCCTGCAGAAAAGTGAGAGCCTGACCGATATTCCCTTTCCGTTCGTTGATATTGGATAATGCTCGCAGGGCTTCTCGTTGGCTCACTAAATTTTCGTACTCTTTTCCTGTTTCCAGACCTTTCTGGTACCATTGGATTGCTTGGTTTGATTGGCCGACTACTTCAAAGTATCCCCCAAAGCCTGTATATGCCAATGCCAGACTATATGATTCAATTTCTTCTAAAAGAGGGATCGCTTCCCGGTACATGTCTGGAACCAACTCAAGTTGTTCTTTTTGCTCAACGTAAAGATCAGCGAGGTTAATCAGACTCGAGCCAATGGAATATGGATCCTCAGTCTGGCGGGCTAATCTAAGCGCTTTCTCCAGGATCGGACGCGCTTCTTCATCCCGCTTCATATGTGACAAGACAGCACCAATATTACTATAGGCTAAAAATTGGCCCGAAATGTCTCCAATTTGCTCAAATAAGTCTCGTGCTTTTTTATACTGTTCCAGGGCCTGCGGTTCATCATCCTTTTCATAGTAAGATCCCCCAATCAAAATATGGGTATTGGCCTGCTGGCTGACCAACTCATTGGCTTCCTGAATACGCAAGGCCTGGATATTATAATAGATAGCAGAATCATGTTGATTCTGCGTGTCGAAAATAAAGGCCTGGTTGAGGTAGGTTCGTGAAATACCGGCACTGTCTTTAATATCACGATAGACCGCCAGTGCACCATGTAGATAAAAAACTGCACTATCATACGATTCTCTGCCCTCAGCAATAATGGCCAGATTGTTGTATGCATTGGCCTGTCCTTTTGCATTATTGATTCGCTGGGCATATTGGAGGGATTCTTTCAAAAAAGGTGTTGCCTGATCCATCTCTCCCTGGGTTAGGTAGCAAATGGCCAGATTATTGGTCGCGTTCATGAGCCCCAAAGGATAATTTGCTTTTTTCCCCCGTTCAATGGCCTGATTCAATACCCAGTAGGCTGAATCCCAGTTTGTTTCCACCCGGAAGCAACGACTCAAATTGACATAACTGTCAACGATCTGCTCATCCGCCTTAAGCGCCTCTGCAATTGACAGGGCTCTGTAGGCCAGATTTTTTCCTTTGCTTACATCCTTACGATATTCCTGATAGGCTTGCTGGTTGAGGCTATCAGCAAGAGAAAGCTGTCCCAGACATTTCATACCCGGCATCGCTGATAAAAAAAGTACGATAAAGATGATATTTCGATTAATCAAGACCTTTTAGAGATTAGAAAATTATTGAACTTTGAGTATTTTGCTGTATAAAGTGCAGCGATCTTCTACGTCACATCCAAATATACATAAGTTAACAAAAGAAGGCATTCACCTGATATTTCCAGAGGGACCTTTGTGGTATAAATCCCGAATAGAACCACCAAGTGAAATCGTGAGTAACCGATAATGGCTTTTTATGAAAAGTGAATACATCTCTGTGATAAATGTCAAAGCTTTTTCTCTTCCCCAGACAATATTTACAACATAATATTTCGTTCAACCCTCAAATTAATTTATCAACATGGCAATTACGTATGGTAGCAAGATTGGGATCATACAAACTCCCATTGAGGTCGAGCTAAAAAAAGGTCCCGACAAAAAAGGGAAAGTGAAAGTCAAAAAAATGGTTGTTGCCGACCCAGGCCTTTTAATGGAATTATCCTTCTCAGAAGAGGAAGCTGGTGATCTCAGCAATATCGGTGAACTGAAAATGGTTTGCAGTCTGAAAATCAGTGGACAGAACAACGAAGTCCTCACCTTTGTGATGAATGGCGGTGGGTCTGCGCTCGATCTTCTCTCGGCAAGCATTCAGGTGGTGATTCCTTTCATTGATGACGCGATGGCTCCCCATGAAGAGGATGTTACCTTCGACACCGACTTTACGCTGACGCCGAGCTCGGGTGATAATCTGACTGGTAGTGAGTCGACTGATTTACATGGTTTGGAGCGTGGCCCAGACTACTATCGTTACAATCCAAACCACCATCTGGGCAAGGACGGGGGAAGTTTTGATCCGGATCGTCCTGCAGGCGCTTCTTACACCCTCACCGATGTCGCTGTGATGGACAGTGTATCTGGTGTCTCTGGCCTCATTCAGTATGATAACATCCAGGAGAATATGGCGACTTCCTTGCAAAATAGTTCCAATCCTGATCTGAGATCGTACTTCCGGATAGATGATGCAAGTTCAAATTCGGGCCAAATCAAAAGGGTATTCTATTTGCCGTTTCCCCGGGTCGCGGATTTGACGCCCAGTGATTATGAAATTCAGGTCGGTACCACCGCTACCAGCCTGAACGGTGGCTCTCATTCAGGAGACGTACAAGTAAATCTTGATGGCGGACACGAGTCATGAGAAATGGCATCCACTTGAGGTATTGTCAACATTTGTAAGTTTGCTTCTAAGAAGCATCGTATTTATACCGGAATCTGTCCCACACAGATTCCGGTTTTGTTTATGATATAGTATTTCCTGTCGCCTGAATCCAGTATTCTCCCACTCCTTGAACAGATAAAATCCTACCACAAGCGGGTAAATTCCACCAAGCTGCATTCGTAGGATTGTTGTTCGTTTGTAGAAAGAACCACACCACATGGCGTTTGCCTTTTTCTCATTGTTCCTTGTCTTCTTAGTCCAGTTTTTTCAGGGAAACATTGATGTAGGGCCAAAATACATGATTTCCCCTTCATGGTCTGGAGGTGGGAAACGGAACGCTTGAACCCAAACCGATGGCAATGAAAATCATATCAGTAGAGACATTTGTCCTGACCGACAAACTGAAGGAGAGTTTCTATTTTTCCCAATGGGAATATTCAGAAAGACGGATCTGCATTGTCAAAATCACCAGTGACAGTGGACATGTCGGCTGGGGGGAAGGCTATGGCCCGGCCAGTGTGATTCAGGCAGGTATCGAGCACCTGACCCCTTATGTCATCGGCCAAGATCCTCTCCAAACTGAGACCATTTGGAATACCATGTATCGCCGGACGCTGGACTTTGCCCGGCGTGGGATTCTGGTGTCTGCTATCAGTGCGATCGATGTGGCTTTATGGGATTTGAAAGGGAAAGTTCTGGAACAGCCGGTACACCTTTTACTCGGCGGGAAAAAATGTGATCAGATTACGCCCTATGCGACTGGTATGTACTTTTCTGCCAATGCGAATGGACAACAAGGAGAACTGCTGGCATTCGAAGCGCAGAAGTATGCAGCGATGGGCTTCAGGGCGATGAAAATGAAAGTCGGGCTTGGCGTTGAGCTTGACATCGAGCATGTCCGACGGGTGCGCGAAGCAATTGGCCCCGGCATCAGGCTGATGGTTGATGCCAATCATGCTTATCATCTGCGGGAAGCAGTCCAACTGGCCAGAGCGATTGAGCCTTATGACATTGCCTGGTTTGAAGAACCCATTTCTCCCGAGTATTACGGGCAGTATGCAGAATTACGGACCAAAACCAGCATCCCGATCGCCGGTGGCGAGTGCGAATATCTGCGCTTTGGGTTTCAGACGCTTTTACAAGCGGAATCAGTTGACATCATTCAGCCCGACATCTGCGCCTCGGGTGGCTTAACCGAAGCCAAAAAAATTGCCACCCTGGCAACCGTCTACGGAGTGGAACTGGTCCCCCATACCTGGGGAACCGGCATTGCCATTGCGGCTGCCCTGCATTTTGTCAGCAATCTCGAAAGTATACCCGGTCGCGTGTTTTAAACCGACAGTGTGTTAGAATATTTTAGGTAGGGGGATTACCAGCGCGCTTAGTTTTAAAGTAAGGATATTTTGTTTGAA
>JBCBZF010000827.1:0-3339 GCA_039815525.1 Bacteroidota bacterium
CAGGATCCTCTGCTTTCCCAGTATTTTATCAATAAGGCCTATCTCAATCCTGCTCTGACCGCTTTTGAAGGAGCCATTGGTCGTAAATACCACATTGGAACCGCCTACCTGATACTGCTGACGGCGATATTGCATTCCCAAACCCATGCCTCCTTCAAAAGCGGTCAGAGCAGGATTGAGATAGGCCTTATTGATAAAATACTGGGAAAGCAGAGGATCCTGCGCCTGCACATTTGCACAAAACATATACACCATCAGGCATCCCAATACGCGAAACCAGCGCCTTTGCATAGACTGATTTTGGCAAAAAGTCCGCAGCTTTCAAAGAAGTAGCCCAAAGCAATGCAAGAAATGCGGATTTTTCATACCTTGAAAATAAGAGGCTTCATCCCAAACCAAATACATATGTCAAGCTCGATCCATCGCTTCCACGGTGGCTTCATGGCGGAAATACAAAGACGATTACTGGAAGAATCCATTCCCAGAGCCAAAAAATGTCTGCACCAGCTGAACGAAAGTGAGATCTGGTCGCGCCCCAATGCCAACAGCAATGCCATGGGCAATCTCGTTCTTCACCTCTGCGGCAATGCCCGGCAGTGGATTGTCAGTGCCATGGGTGGCAAAGAAGATGTACGCGAACGAAACCGGGAATTTGAAGAGAAAGGACCCATCCCAAAAGAGCAGCTCATCATGATGCTGGATGGTCTGGCGGAAGATATCAAATCAATTTTGCTGCAAATCAGTCCGGAAGAACTAACCCAGATTTATCAGGTGCAGGGATTCACAGAGAGTGGGATTGGTATCCTGGTCCATGTAGTGGAGCATTTCTCCTACCATGTAGGTCAAATGACCTATTTCGTCAAAGCCCAGAAGGACCTCGACATGGGCTACTATGCCGGTATGGATCTGGACGTAAAAGGCTAGCGCTTCGCGTCGCCAACATAATGTTCCGGCCGCAGAGCCGCCAATTCAGCTTTGACAGCATCAGATACATCCAATCCCTGTACAAATTCTGCCAGCTTATCAGCATCAATTCCGGCCTGCCCACGGGTCAGGTCGCGCAAGGCTTCATAGGGATTGGGATAGGCTTCTCTACGCAAAATTGTCTGAATTGCTTCTGCCAATACCGCCCAATTGGCATCCAGATCTGCTCGGATGGCCCTTTCATTGACCAGCAATTTATTCAGCCCTTTTTTGATGGAAGCTTGTGCCAAAACTGCATAGCCCAGGGCGACGCCCAGATTCCGCAGCACCGTCGAATCGGTCAGATCTCGTTGCAGACGAGAGACAGGGAGTTTGCGGCTGAGGAATTCCAGGACTGCAGTTGAGAGACCACTATTGCCCTCAGCATTCTCAAAATCAATGGGATTGACTTTGTGTGGCATCGCTGAGGAGCCGACTTCGCCTTTTTTAACCTTTTGGCGAAAATATTCCATGCTGACATATATCCAGACATCCTGACACAGATCGATTAAAATGCTGTTGATCCGCTTGAGGTTGTCAAAAATGGCGGCCAGTCCATCATAATGTTCGATCTGGGTAGTGGGCCAGGAACGGGAGAGGCCCAGCTGCTGATTGACGAAATCATTGGCGAAGCTTTGCCAGTCGTAATCTGGATACGCAATGTAGTGTGCATTCAGGTTTCCCGTCGCACCGCCAAACTTGGCGGGATATGACAAGGCTGCCAATTGGTCAGCCTGCCTTTGCAAGCGTTCGACATACACAGCAAACTCTTTTCCCAATGTGGTCGGCGATGCGGGTTGGCCATGGGTACGGGCCAGCAGGGGAATTTCACGCCAGCTTTCAGCATCTGCCTGTAACTTGGCAATGATTTCCTTCAGACCAGGCAAATACACGCTTTCAATTGCCTCTTTCAGGCTGAGCGGTATGGCAGTGTTGTTGACATCCTGCGAAGTCAGACCAAAGTGAATGAACTCTTTCTGCGCCTGCAAAGCGGGCACATCAGCGGCGTCGATCTGCTCTTTCAGCCAGTATTCAACTGCTTTGACATCATGATTGGTAACTGCCTCAATTTCTTTGACCCGTTCTGCTGCTTTTTCATCAAAAGTCTTACACAATTCACGCAAGAACGAGATGTCAGCCTCTGAGATACCCGCCTGCAGCGGTCTGAGTCCGGTCTGGTGCATGGCGATGAAGTATTCGACTTCAACCAAAACCCGATAACGGATCAGGGCAAATTCTGAGAAGTATGGAGCCAACGCGTCTACCTTGCTTCGGTAGCGACCGTCCAGGGGAGAGATAGCGGATAAATCAGTGAGGCGCATGTTTCTGTTGGAAAAGCTGCAAAGGTACGGCTCCAGGAAGAAAGATGCGACACCAGGGAATTAATTGTTGCCGATACTTGCGTACTCCGCTGGGGGGAGAAAGCGGAAAGAATAAACCATTTGATCGGCTATGGTGATGTCGCGGCAGTGCGAGGCGTACGGCATCCAGATGACCAACTGAAAAAAGTAATTATTGCTTTCTATCACACAAATCCGATAAAACAATTCTGGGTGCTCGCCCGGCTTAGCCGCAACAAAATAGTCCCCGCATTTGGCTTCCAATCCCTGCCTGGTCAGGAAACGACTCTCAGTCTCCTGGAAGGAGGAATCTGCCATCTCAAAGGCATTGCGTTCCAGATAATCAAAGTAGCCACTCAGTTTGAGCTGCTTCCGCTTAATGTCGCCGAAGTTTTCTTTTGCATCCTCCAATCCAATTACATAGAGGTTACTCTGAACATCGTAGTACTGTAGACTGGCATAATCATGCATGTCGTATCCCGGCTCAAGATTACCGGGGAGCTGTAATGCGTACAAACTATCGATGGTACGCATCACGGGCTGGACCTGAGGGGTCTTTTGTTGACAGGCATGGCTGGCAATTGTCAGCACAAGCAGCATGTAGGCTGGGCCCTTCACGTCCGAAATTTAACGAAAAACCGAAAAAAATTCCCGACTGTGGAAAAATTCTCTCTGACAGAGCATGTGCAATGCTTTCAGTAGCATAATCATACGATTCAGTAGCAGCTTTCGCCCAATCAGACCGATTCTGCATAATTACACAGTGCTGTTCAATAAATTGGGCAATCAAAGGCGTATTGTCGCCAAAAACATACATTCAAGCCCCTTTTTAGGCTTTGGTACACAATTTTCATTGAATTAAATTAGGCGTATATTCATTGCATTCGGTTCGCTTTGAATTGCAAGCCTATTCTACAAGACATCAAGAACTAATGAAATCAATCGTTCTGCCGGAAGAAACGCTTAATGAGCTTGCTCAGCAAGTAAGCGATCGCATGCTCTCGAAACACAGTTTTCAGAATGGTGTGATCAGAGG
>JBCBZF010001168.1:0-2104 GCA_039815525.1 Bacteroidota bacterium
ATTGTTGCGACCCGTTTGGCGGCAGAGGGGATTCCAATACGACATGGCGACAACATTCTCATTGCCAATGATGCCGAGAAGTTTGTCCACTTTGTCTCTATCCTGCTGGAAGAACGCCCCCTGATGGAGACCATTGGCAAGCATGCTGCCAATTTTGCGCGCAATCGCTTTGATAACCGCAAGATCATCGGTCGACTCACGGATTTTTATAAAAAACAGATCAATGCGAAAAAGAAGAAGGCCGCAGAAAAGAAAAAAAGCTAAGTGGCGGCTTCAGATTGGTCTACAAAAAAAGGGACGCGGAAACCGCACCCCTTTTCTATCTTGATCAGCCTGTTGATTAGGCCAACTCTTTCAAGGCTTTGGTCATGGTTACCCCAATTTCTGCTGGAGATTCAACCACGTGGATGCCACATTCTGCCATGACGCGCATTTTTTCTGCGGCAGTTCCTTTTCCGCCTGCGACAATCGCACCAGCATGACCCATGCGACGTCCGGGAGGGGCCGTTTGTCCGGCAATGAACCCAACCACTGGTTTTTTGACATTGTCGCGAATCCACTCCGCAGCAATTTCTTCATTGGACCCGCCAATCTCACCAATCATGACGATGCCTTCGGTATCAGGATCTTCATTGAAAAGCTTCACGATGTCCAGGTGAGTCGAACCGATGATCGGATCACCGCCAATGCCCACGCAGGTCGACTGTCCCATGCCTTCTTTAGATACCTGATCTACTGCTTCATAGGTCAGGGTACCAGAACGGCTCAAGATCCCAATCTTTCCTGGATTGTGAATGAAGCCCGGCATGATGCCCAGTTTGCACTCACCTGGCGTAATGATACCAGGGCAGTTTGGACCGACCATGCGAACACCACGCTCATCAATGTATGATTTAGCATAAATCATATCCCGTACCGGAATGCCTTCGGTGATGGCCACAATCAGATCTACACCTGCATCTGCCGCTTCCATAATGGCATCTGCTGCGATGGGGGGGGGAACAAAAATGATGGACACATCTGCACCCGTTACTTCGACCGCTTCAGAAACAGTGTTGAAGACCGGACGGTCAAGGTGTGTCTGCCCGCCTTTGTTGGGGGTAACGCCACCAACCACCTGGGTGCCATATTCGATCATTTGGCTGGCGTGGAAGCTGCCTTCCTTGCCGGTAAAGCCCTGGACGATGACTTTGCTGTCTTTGTTGACGAGAATGCTCATATAGTGGAAAGATTGTGCGGGCAAAGTTATCGGCTACCCACACAAAAAACAAGGTTATCCGCAAAGGATTTCGGCTAGTTCGTGCGCTCTTTTCAGGCAACTGCTTACCGCGATCCCGCCCCACCAGTTACCACCCACAAATAGACGCTGTTTTTCCCATTTTTCTACCAATGGGCGAATGGCGGGAATGCATTGCGTATACTGCGGAATGGCCTTTTCCCAGCGGAACACATGCTGAAACACTGGTTGTCCCCGCATTCCCAAAAATCTCTTATGATCGACCCGAACCATTTCTTTGAGGGCCTCGTCTGGCGCCATGCCTTTATCAGGATGAAGCGAACCCCCAATAAATGTCGTCAGCAAGTGTTGATCGCTAGGGGCCCGATTGGGGAAAATACTGGATGTGAAGATGGTTCCAAGCGTTTCGCTGGATTCTAATTGATTGTGGAGAGCGCCAAATCCATCTAAAGGATGGTCAATCTGAGGCTTTTGGTAGGCAGTAGCCACCACATTCACCGCCGGATAGGGGATATGCAGGAGCTGTTGCGCAAAAGACGGATCAAGTGATGCAATCATTGGGCTCAACTGATGAGCTGGAATGGTGGAAACCAATTGCCGAATTGGTTGCTTGATCAATTCCGGAGCTTGCGCATCCTGAATCTTGAGGCGGAAAGATCCGTCTGATTGACAATCGATCTGAGAAACACGCTGGCCGTAGAGAATCTTAGGCTTCAATCGTGTAGCCAGCCGCTCGGTCAGGCTTTTGAGGCCATTTTTGAAGGAAAAAGTACCTTTGTGTTGTTGGGGTGTGCGCCCTTTGATGAAACCCTTGAGGATGGAGCCAAAGTCTTTTTCCCATTCCGTTAATTGGGGAAAAGCTTCAGC
>JBCBZF010000499.1:0-5219 GCA_039815525.1 Bacteroidota bacterium
CGAGTTTTTTTTGCGGTCTGTTTGCCTATCACGACCACCGCCAGAATCAGTAAGAGAGCTGAGACAGTATCCAGTATATAGACGAGTGAGAGCAGCATTTTCGCGAATTGAGAGATCCCAATTCATGAATTGGGTGCCTGGGTCAACTTTTGGCAGGTCCACCGATTGATCCCTCCCGTAAATTTATAAAAATCATTCATCGAAACGATATGAATACCTCAATGAAATACATATTGCTAAGCCTGATCCTGATTCTACTTGTCAAGGAGGGACAAGCCCAGGATCGAACGCGCAGCCTGGCAATCGGGTACTTTTCTCAATTGGCCATGGCCCACGGTGTCAGTGCACAGTTCAGTACGCCCATTCACGAATGGAGTGGGCAAGAACGGAATCATCAAATCATGTTGCAATCTCAGCTAGCCTGGTTTGGCTTACCCAATGACTTCCAAGCTGTATTGATCAATCCGGGCATTGGTTTGCGGCGCCAAAAATCAGCTCGAAAGAGCTGGCAGATTTGGGCAGTGAGCGCAGGCTATCTGTACCAGGCCAATGCAATTGGTACAGCCGTCGATTTACAGGGAAATACCAGCGTGTCAGGACGCGAGGGGAGCCACCATTTTTTCCCCAATCTCAGCCTGACCCATGGACATCACATTTCTACCAACCTCAGTCTCTATGGCAAAATCGGTCTGGCGGCCAGAATTGCCGGGACTGCTGCAGACAACCTCAGCTTATTATTCGAAATCGGTCTCAGCCGTCATTTCTAATCCATTATTCAACAACAAACATGAATCGTAAAGAATTTCTCACCAAAAGTGTGATGTTGGGCGCAGGAGTCGGCCTGATGCCGATGCTCCTCCAATCCTGCAAAACCGAGATCGTTCCCAGTAATTTCCAAGGTAAAGTACTCATCATCGGAGCTGGTGCGGCGGGATTGATGGCTGGCTACAGACTGGCCCAACAAGGAAAGGATTTCCAAATCCTGGAAGCTTCCGCTGTTTTTGGGGGCCGGGTACGGAAGTTGGAAGGCTTTGCGGACTTTCCCATTGATCTTGGCGCAGAATGGATACACACCAAACCGAAGGTGTTTGGAGAGTTATTGGACAATGAAAAAGCGGAAGGGCGTATTGAGTTGATTTCCTACCGTCCCAAAAGCATTCAAAGTTGGAAAAATGATCGCATCCGGAACCACAATTGGACCTCAATGGTGTACCGGGAATACAAATTTAAAAATAGCACCTGGTACGATTTCCTGGCTGACTTTGTGGTACCACCGATTGCAGACCAAATCACATACCACCAGGAAGTCAGTCAAATTGACTATACATCCGCAAAAGTGAAGGTCAGCACCGCTGACAATCAGGAGTATGAAGCGGATAAAGTCATCGTAACGGTGCCGCTCAAAATACTCCAAAAAAACCTGATTGATTTTCAGCCTGCTTTGCCGCAGGAAAAGACTGATGCGATGAACACAGTTGACGTTCCACCAGGCATCAAGGTCTTCATCGAATTCTCAGAACGCTTTTATCCTGACATGCTCATACCGGGTGGTCTCCTTGACCAGTCTAAACTCTACTATGATATCGCATTTGGCAAAGATTCGGATCGCCATGTACTGGGGCTGTTTTGGGTAGCACCGGAAGCCGAAAGTCTGACCAGCTTAGATGATGAAGCAATTATCCAGACGATCATCACAGAATTGGACGAAATATTTGACGGAAAAGCCAGTGCTAGCTATCAAAAACATGTGGTTCAAAACTGGTCCAAAGAGCCATTCATTCAGGGTTCGTACAGCCACTACGGAGAAAATTACAGTCAAAATGTCGAAGCCTTGATCAGACCGATTGACAATAAGGTATTCTTTGCCGGAGAAGCCATGATCAATGGCGACTCTTCCACAGTTCATGGGGCTGGCTTTTCTGGTATTGCGGCGGCTGATGCCATACTATCGGAAGGATAAAGAAGCCTCCATCAATTTGGGGCAGCTCATCGTTCAGGATGGATAGGCCGGGAGATTATGCTTTTTTCAGGAAAATCATCTCACATCTTCCATTCCCAGAAATATGAACCGCCTGACCAGAATCCTTTTTGTTGGTCTGATGCTTATGTGGTCAGCTTGCTCTCAAGTGGCTAACACTGCCAGCCGACCCAATATCATCCTGATTCTAGCCGATGATCTGGGCTATGGGGATCTGGGCTGTTATGGACAGACACATTTCGCCACGCCCAATCTGGATCAATTGGCTCAAGAAGGCATGCGCTTTACGCAGCATTATGCAGGATCTCCCGTTTGTGCCCCGGCCCGTTGTGTGCTGATGACGGGCAAACATACCGGACATGCCTTTGTTCGCGGCAATGCGCAAAACAAGGAAAGCTTTGGCCAGTTACCTTTACCGGCTGACGAAATCACCATTGCAAAGCTCCTGCAAGCAAATGGCTACCGGACTGGGGCCTTTGGGAAGTGGGGCCTTGGCAATGCAGGAAGCAGCGGAGATCCGCTCCAACATGGATTTGAGCAGTTTTTCGGCTATCATGACCAGGTACGGGCACACAACAGTTATCCGGAATTTCTCATGGATGGCAGCACAAAGGTGATGCTCCGCAATGAAGTCCAATATTTAAGCGACACCCTCTGGCACCGGGGATTGGGCAGTGTCTCTACCCAGAAAGTTGACTACTCCAATGACCTCATTCTGGAAAAAGCACTTGATTTCATCGACCAAGACTCGGATAGACCCTTTTTCCTCTATTTCCCTACGACTATCCCACACGACAATGGTGAGGCGGAAATTGGGCAGCGAATTGAAGTACCTGATGCCAGTAAGTTTGCAGATCGGCCGTGGCCAGCGGATGAAAAATCCTATGCAGCATTGGTCGAACATCTCGATGGATACCTGAGACGCATGCGAGAAAAACTGACGGAAAGCGGTCAAGCCGACAACACCATCATCATTTTCACCTCAGACAATGGGCCGCTTCCAAGCCAGGCACTTGATAGTAACGGCGCCTTACAGGGACACAAACGGGATCTGTATGAGGGCGGCATCCGCGTGCCATTGATTGTGCACTGGCCGGGCCAGATAACAGGCGGGGAATCTGATCACATTTCTGGTTTTCAGGATTTCCTTCCTACTCTGGCAGAGATGGCTGGTATCAAGGATGTTCCAGCAACAGACGGCTTGAGCTTCATGGGGACCCTTCAGGGAAGGGGACAAGTTGCACACGACTATTTATATTGGGAGTTCCATTGGTGGAAGTCCAGTAAGCAAGCCATTCGGCAAGGCAAATGGAAAGCCATTCGCAATGGTCCGGAAGCACCCATTGAGCTATATGATCTCAGGCAGGACGTCGGAGAAACGACCGACCTCGCCAGTCAATATCCACAACACATTGCCAGAATGGACAGCCTGATGCAGGAAGCGCGCACATCCTCTGTACATTTCCCCATGAAGCCATAACAAAATATACTCCCATGAAAGTGGTTTGGGGCTTTTCTTTTTTCCAAACCACTGATTTTGAGGGTGCGTCGGACAGTGAAATGCTTTTATTTCCCCAAAGCATCTCACGTTCGATATAGAATCACACATATTTCGTTCCAAGGATCAGACTACTGGTCCACAATCAGCCATCTCCCTGGCAGTTTTCAGATCATTTCTGATCATATTCAATAGCAGCTATCCGACAAACAACTCTCAAACATAATGAGTAAATTTGTTGTGATTGTAAGGCATACTTTTCACCATTTTTTTTGTCAAAACATTATGAAAGCAATTTGGAACGGACAAGTGATCGCAGAAAGTGAAGAAACCGTTGTATTGGAAGGCAATCACTACTTCCCGGTTGATTCAGTAAAAACAGAATTTGTACGTGAAAGCGAACATCAAACGCTTTGCCCATGGAAAGGGACTGCATCTTATTATCATCTCGATGTTGAAGGGACGGTCAATATGAATGCAGCCTGGTATTACCCCACGACTTCTGACGCTGCCAAGAAAATTGAAGGCTATGTAGCTTTCTGGAAAGGTGTAGAAGTGGTGAAATAAGCAAGGAGTATCGAGCGAAACATGCCTTATCGATTCTATGATTGACACACAAAACCTCACGCGGGAAGACCTCCGGCAAAGATATCAGTCTGTCCGCAAACAAAGCCTCTTTTTAGTTGAACCCCTCTCCACAGAAGACTTTGTGGTGCAGCCGGTCGTGGATGTGAGTCCCCCGAAATGGCATCTGGGACATACTACCTGGTTTTTTGAAGAGTTTGTTCTCAAACCCCATCTTCCAGGCTATCAACTTCATCATCCACGCTATGCCTATTTGTTCAACAGTTATTATGAGGGCGCTGGTGAACGGGTACAACGTGCCTACCGCGGCAATATGACCCGGCCAACTGTCGAACAAGTATTTGCCTACCGGCAATATGTCGACGCAGAGATGGATAAACTGTTTGGCCAGCCAAATCTACTGAGCGAAGAACTACAGCGCGTGATCGAGATTGGTCTCAACCACGAACAGCAGCATCAGGAGCTGTTGGTCTACGACATCAAGTATATTCTGGGACATAATCCTTTGTTTCCGGTCTATCGGGAAGGGCTGATGTTGCCTCCATTGGCCGTGCGCCCAGCCAGTATGCTGGTGATGGAGGAAGGTATCTACGAGATCGGACATCCTGGGACAGATTTCCACTGGGACAATGAAAAAGGACACCACCGGGTTTTCCTGGAGCCATATCGGATCATGGACCGTATGGTGACGCATGGCGAGTTTCGGGATTTCGTTGAAGAGGGCGGCTACCAAAACTACCAGTACTGGCTGGAAGAAGGCTGGCGCTGGGTCAATGACAATCAGATTGATACACCATTCTATTGGTTCAAGCTGGACGGAGAATGGCATCATTTCACCCTCCAGGGTTTGCGACCCATCAATTGGGATGAGCCGATGACGCACGTGAACTATTTCGAGGCCAATGCCTATGCCAAATGGGCTGGTAAACGTCTTCCCACAGAGTTTGAATGGGAAGCGGCTTGTCGCCATTACAGTCCCAACATTCCCGAAGCTGCTAATTTGGTGTCTGCCGAACATTTTCATCCGATGCCACAGGTACCCGGCGATTATCAGTTTTATGGCAATGGCTGGGGCGCCGAGCCCCCCGCCCCCCCCCCGGCGCGCGATCCGCCGCGCCCCCGACAACGAGCCACACCCACACCCACACACAAACACAC
>JBCBZF010000122.1:0-9659 GCA_039815525.1 Bacteroidota bacterium
AGTGCCCCGACATAGCCAATGTCAAAAAAGGCCTGGAAAAACATATTGTGTGTAACAATCAGATCATTTTCATAAGAATCTGGTGGGAAAATGTCGCGATAATTTTTAGAGACCCCAGCCGTAGATTGCCCATGCTCTCCCCAGCCAAAGATATGCGGCGTATCCAGATCCCGAATCTCTTTGAGGCACTCCTCCCAAATCACTGTCCTTGCGGACAGCGTGGTCAGGTTCTGGGTACCCCCACTTCGGGCAAAGGTCGAAAATAGGGCCGAATCGGCAAAGGTTGCCATCATGGTCACGAAGACGAATGGCATGATCGGGACAATAATGGTAAAGACCCGCAGCACGCCCTGCATTCTGAATTTGTAGGTTAGGAATACAATGGCCGTGGTCATAACTGTGCTGAATACCGTTCCGCGAGAGTCAGCCAGTAAAAGAAAAAAACCAATGATCGCGGTATTGATTAGCAACAATCGTCGGACCTTGGGTGTGATATTTTTTAAGGTGATGTATCCCAGAAAGGTCATGATGAAGGTCGCACCGGCCCAAACCCCAATTAAGTTGGGGTGCTGACCCGTGAAAGGAATGGCTTTTTTTGCCAGTTTGATCCCCAGTGCTCCCAAAATCACCATGTCTTCCCCCTGCCTTCGCAGCTTGGTACTGGGGTGATTGTAGCCCACTGCATAGAAGAGGAGAAAGAGGGCAATGATGACTGAGGGAACCAATAGCATCCTCAGGGTTTCCCTGGTATAGACATCATCAAAATTGACCTCGGTACGGAATTGCGAGGTCACATGGCCATAGGCGACCAGGAAGATCATGATAATGGCCAGGGTATCGTTCAATAAACCGACAGGGGTGGCATTGGGATAGGCAGTACGGGCCAGACTGATGTTGAAAAACAGCAGGAACAGGATGTAAATCCAGGTCCTCGATGTGAAAGTTGGTGGCCGGAAGGTAAATGAAGCCTTTCTTACCCGATAATATTTGACCACGCCCAGCAACAACACAAAGGTTGGCAGGAACTTCAGCGCTACGCTGGAGCCCAGAAATGCCTTGGAGTTAATCAGGAAGAAAAAGACAACGATATATCCCATGGTCCGCTCAAGTTATGCAAAGAGTCGCTTTAGGCAAATAGCCTGCGTCTGATCGCCTCCCGAATATTTTTCATCCGGTTCAGGTTCATCATAAGTGCCATGACCAATTTGACTGGAAAAGACACATAATAATAAAGAACGGCAAAAGGATTGGTACGGGTGGCTACCTTTTCATAACCATATTTATCAAAGTTGGTCCCCGTGATTTGTTGACAAAAATAAATCTCCGCCTGTTCCAATCCCTTCATCCAGGATTGAACGGTCGTATTTTTGATGCCAATGACCTTTTGATTGGTTTTGTTCAGCTCAGTGGAAGAACCATTGTATTCAACCCGGGTCATTTCCTCCGTATACGGGACATTGATGAAGTCGCAAATGCGCTTGAGCTCCGTCTCGGACGAATTGGTTACATCTTCAAACTTTACATTGAGCACCCGCTCATGTTCTGCAAATTTTTCAATTGAAGAAATGGCAGAATTCCACAGTTTACTGATGGTAATGGGATGATAGTTGACCTTCAGACGGCGTACTTCCTGTGCATTGTTTTTCAGGTAGGAGTCCTTACTATCCTTACGCATCCACTTTTTCTTTTGGGATAAAAGCACCCCACGAGGATCTCTCACCATATTGATGATTCGACAATTGGGATACATCTCCAGGAGTTCTCCCACATAAAAAAGATTCTGCGGCGTCTTCTCACAAGCAATCTTTTTCCCTTCTTCCTGTGTGCGGTACAGAAGAACTGCGTGATAGATATCATGAAGATGGAGAGGTGATTTATCAATGTTCGCCACCAACTCTCGCGCCTGCGTCTCAAATTCTGCAAATTCAAATTTGCGCAGGACATTGTATCGATCGATGAACAATAGCCTTGAAGCCATCCAAACCGCCTCATCTTCATCAATGGCGCGGGTCTTGTCAGCCGAAGACCAAAGTTTCTCGAAGAAGTGCAATTCATTGAGTGAATGAATCTCCGGATGCTTCTTGAGAATCCGCATCATCATCGTGGTGCCGGAGCGGGAATTGCCTACAATGAAAACAAGTTGATCGTCTTGCCGGATCATAGTCTCTATCAAAAAAGATTAATTGGATGAAAAACGTGCCTGAACCCTTTTTTTCAAGAGTTTGGTGAGGGCACGAATCGGTAAATGCGCGTAGTGATAGTGAAAACTCCGCTCACTGGCCTGGCCATTGGGGCGGATGTGGGTCGGATCAGCGAGGCTGATCAGGTCGCCCGGAATATCCTGGATGATGTTCATCTCAAAAGGATCGAGCTGCTGGCCAAATTGACGCACAGCCTTGTCCACTGCGTGGAGGGTAAACATCAGCTGACCCGGATAAAGGGCCGGATCTTTGAGTCCGTTCAGATTGACGGTATAGTTATATTCTGCCAATTCGGGTACCCATTGATTGAGACTCTGCGGAGTGATTTCGAAAAATGAATCATAAACCGAGCCCGAATCGGCACAGCGGTGAAACTGAAACTGCCGATCACCCATTTGCAGAGCGACCTGATAGGTATGTACCTGCTGGGTGAAATGCGTGCCGCTATCCGCAAAATTGGTCGTATAAGACACTTGTGGATGGACAAAGTATTTGCCCGATTCCACCAGATATTTATAGAAATATTTTACCCAGGAGTGTTCTGACCATTCTTTTGCACCCTGCGGCATGCGGTCAGATGCTTCAATACTTGGTCCCTGATCCCACCACTGGCGGAATCCAGACCATTGCTCAGCCGTCCAGGTTTGTCCCCAGGAGGAGGGCACTTGCAGAAAGTAGGTATCCGCTCCATCATGTACGGGCTGGAAGGGCAGATTGCTGACAAACATATTGCTGGTGATGTTGTACAGGGACACACCCCCAACTTGTGGATCTTTAGCGTAAAAGCTGGTTGCTGCCTGCGCGTATTGATAAAACCAGGGAGAGACAAACAAATCATCCTCCAGGATCATCACCGAGCCATATTTCTGAGACAGATCGCCACAGGCGAGGATGTGCTTTCGCAAGCCCATATTTTCCGGGCGATAGATCACCTCTTTTTCCCCTTTCTCCCACACAAAATCCCCTGCTACTTTCAGCACATCCTGATTGTTATCAGCGCGGTCAATGCTCACAATCAGGCGAATGCCATCCGGGCACTGAGAGTTGCTGAGTGCATGAAGCAGACGCTCAAGGGATTTGGGACGATTGTACGCGACCACCACAATGGGCGGTTGATGTGTGATTGTCATGCTCTTTTGGCGATGATGCTTTTCAGTTGTTGAATCGGGCTAATGAGGAACAATGACTTGGTCATCATCCCGAAGAGAACTTTGGTTTTGGGGCTGAAAGCATAGGCAAAGTAAGATGCGAATGCCTGTGAAATCAGCGTCGCATAGGCTGCGCCCATAATCCCCCAACGGGGAATCATATATAAATTGAGCAAAATATTGAGGATTGCACCGAGGATTGACCGGTACATCGCCAATTTTTGCAGACTCTCAAGAATGAGATATTTGGTGCCGGCATTGCCGAGGTAGACAAAAGAAAGGGTCCAGACATGCACCATCAATACCTGCCCGGCATCGGAGTAGTCTTTGCCGAAAAGAATGTCCCACTGCAAAACCTGCGGCCCAAGTAAAGCCACCGGAATGGCAATACAAATCCCCATGATGGCCATGATGTCAAAATACCGCTGGAGGTTTTTGACATAGTTTTTCGCACTTTTCTTTTTGGCCTTGATGATGGCTGGGAAAAGAGAACTGGACAAAATGGGCCCAAGGATAAACCATGCTTCAGACAAGCGGAGGGCAGCAGAATATTGTCCGATCTCATAGCGTCCCAACATGCCTCGAATCATGAATTGATCCGCTTTCATATAGATGAAAACCACCGCATTTGAGAAAATCATGGGCCAGGTTTCCCGCAGGACTTCCTTAGCATATTCTTTGCTGAAACTGAGGCTCGGCCAGCCATAATGCTTGATGTGCATGATCAGATAGCCAGCAGTTTCGATCACGTGGCGAACCAGGAAAGCCACACCATGCCAGATAATGGGGGCACCGATGCTCAAGAGAAAAACCTGGATGCCTGCAAAAGAAAAGGCCGCTGTCGAGCGGGCCAGAACCGAATATTTTGATTTAATCTCTGATTGAAAAAAGTCATCAAAAGCATAAAAGGGGCGGAAAAGACCGACCCCCAACATGATCAAAATCAGGGTATTTTCAATCGGGGTATGATGCTTAAGCATCGGAATCGTCAGCAGGAAGATGAGCCCCATGAAAAAGGCCATGCTCAACCGGATGCCAATCGCAGTCCCCAGTATTTTTCCTTTTTCCTCTGGTCTTTGGACCAGGTTGCGGACATTGATGCCCGACATACCCATCGCCACAAACACCATCATGAACACCACTATGCCACGGGCATAACTCAGGCTGCCGAAAAACTCAGGGCCCAGTTCACGGCCGACTGATGCAGTGACCAAAAAGGTAATGGCCATCTGCAATATCTTCCCGCCGAGAAGCCAGGATGTATTGGAGAAGTATTTTTTAAAGCTCTTGTTTTGAGCGAGTTGACTGATTTGTGTTTTGAACATCCTCTTTTTAGAAGTCGTAACCCAGCATGTCGATGTCCTTCTGATAGGTTTTGTATACCAGATCGCGGGTTTCCGGCGTGTAAAAGTCATGATAATCACGCCCTTTGCCAGCATTCAGATGCGGCAATTGCACCCGGGGAATGTCGATGCGATCACAAATGGTGTCAAAATCCTGCTGGAAGTTTTCATACTTGCCAATGAAGTCTACCAGATTGGTGTCGTCTTCATCAAGGATGTATTCAGTCTGCAGGCGAACTTCCTGCGTACACCGCCAGCGAATGTAATCGTCAAAACCTTTGAAGCTTTTGATGATTTCGTAGTGGTGGTTGGTGTCGTCTCTCAATACGTAGAAGTAAAGCGAAACCTGCCAATCCCAGGGATTGCGGACAAAAACGAATTTGAAATAATTATCATAAATCTCCGGTCCAATTTCTCTGCGGATGGTCTTTGCATCGGCATGTTTGTGGACTTTACCGGAGGTTAAAACTGGATTCTTGGTTACCAAAGATTTGGCCCGGTGAATCAGATTATAGGAAGCATCGTGTTTTTCCAGAATGCGACGAATGCTGGTGCCGCCTGTTTTGTATAAGTGGATGTAGATAAACTGCTTCTTGTGAGATAAAATCATCGCTGCGGATTCCTTATTTTGGTACTGTGAATCGTTTTATTTTCGTACAAAATATGCAAAAAGCGAACCGGACTGACGGCATCATCGCTGAACCGCCAAAATCGCTTGTTCAATCGCATATGAAGAAAGATCGTTGGCTATTGAGCCGCGTCCTGCTGCAAGTGAGACGTCAGCCAGCGGCTAAATGCATTGGCACTGGCGGGATTGAGGTGCGCGCCATCGGTGGTGCGATACTGACCGCAATCCGGTCTTGGCAAAAAACGCACGCCTGAGCCTGAAAAGGCTTCTTCCATCGCTGTTCTGACCGAACCTAGCTTTGGCAGGTCACAACTTAGCTCAGAGATTGGCATTTCAAAAAAGACCACTTCTACGCCCTGTTCCTGTAGCCAGGACACATCTGCTTTCAACTTGGCAATCCATTCATCCAGCAGGGCCTGGTCCCAGGCTTCCTGATTGTTTTTAACTGCTTTGTCCAGAATTGCCTGAAAAGCTGCATCTGATTTGCCACGTTCTGCATCGGTTGGCCCCAGAGGTGCATCGGCTTTTTTATCCTGCTTCCCACCTTTGAGATTCATGATTCCGTTGCCGATAATTCCGATTGGTTGATGCTTTTCCCGAAATGAAGGAATCAAACGGCGAACTGGATTCATGACCGGAGAGAAGACAGTATTGTCAAAGTCCTTGGATGGCGGACGGGTAACCAGGTTGAGTTCTGCACAAACGATATTGGGGAGTTTTCCATGTGCGCGAATGACTTTCAATCCATCATGGACACCAAGGCCGCCCAAAGCCAGATTGTGAAAACCAGCGGGCAATAATTCTTCATCCAATCTGGCTGACAAAGATGATCCAATCACTACACCTTGTGGTTCAGGCGTTTCGTACAGATAATTCTGCGCTTTGATCACATTGTCCTGCCACAAATGCTGCCCGGTTTGATAAGTTGGCGCAAACATCTCCACCAGCGTAAAATGCGCAATCAAGAGAATGAGTGTGGTAAAAAGTGCTTTCTTGATCATGACTAAAACTGAAAGTAGATGAATTCCTGCGCAGAACCTGCATTGGTGATAATGAAAAAGAGCATGCCGCCGTAGAGATACGGCTCAATCCAGGCCAGTTTGTTTTCGCCTTCTCCTTTTTTATTCCAATAGAGATAGTAGACATGATAAAGTACCACTGGAATGGAGTAGAGGAGGACAAAAACGATGATTTTGAAGCCAGTTTTACGTTCTGTGTTATTGAACAAAGAATTGAAAAACTCAACCACATGACTGAATTCAGGCAGCTTAAACAGCAACCATGCCAGCGTAATGAAGGTGAAAACCATCAGGATGCGCAAGGTGTCCCAAAAAGCATTCCGGGGTACCTTTATGTATTTGCTTGAAAAGCGTTCGACTGCCAGAGCGATCCCATGGAAGGACCCCCAGATTGCATAACTCCAGGCTGCACCATGCCATAGGCCGCCGAGAAACATCGTGATCATCAGATTCAGATAGGTTCTAAGATCCCCTTTGCGATTGCCACCCATTGCGATGTATAAATACTCTTTCAAGAAGGTAGACAATGAAATATGCCAGCGGCGCCAAAACTCTGAAAAGGTTCGGGAGATATATGGGAAATTGAAGTTGTCAAATAAGACATATCCAAATAAACGGGCCAATCCAATTGCGATCAGAGAATAGCCTGCAAAGTCAGCAAAGATTTGCATCGAATACCCAAACAACATGATCAGTAAGGTCATGGTAGACCGGGCCTGGAACTCCGGAAACGAAATCCAGAAGGTGTGATCTTTCATATTGTCGGCCACCACCATTTTAAGGAAAAAGCCTAACACGATGATCCGAAAGGCTACTTCCCAATTGATCTCCTTGAAAAATTTTGGCTTGATCTGAGGGATAAAGTCATGGGCCTTGACAATCGGACCAGCCACCAATTGCGGAAAGAATGAGATAAAGAAACTGGTATTGAAGCTGTGTTGCAGCATTGATTTTGGTACCAGACTTTTATACTCTTCTACATCTTTGCTCTTATAGGTATCCACGACCAGACTGATTCCCTGAAAGGTGAAAAAGGAAATACCGACTGGCAGAGGAATGCTCAACAGAAATTGCCCCACGGTACTTTCAGCGGAGAAAAACATGCCACCGAAGAGGAAGGCATATTTGAAAAAGGCCAGTACGGCCAGATTCAGCACCACACCGAAGGTGGCATAGGCCTTTCTTTTGGCCGGATTGCCGTGCATGACTACATAACTGGTACCGATGTTGATGGCGATCGAAAAGATCAGCAACAACAGCAGAACCGGCAGATTGGCGGCATAAAATGTAAAGCTGGACGCAATCAAAATTGGTACCTGCCACCGCCGCAGAGCCGGGGTGTAGTACAACGCAAGGGTGATCAGGACCAGTGCAACAAAGTTGAAACTGTTAAATAACATCCGTTTCGGCTATGTTCCGAAGCCCGGCCTTGTCCAGCAGGGCTTCCAGTTTTGAAATGGAGAGAGTGATGTCTTGTATGTTGATCTGTGCATCCCTGCCTTCGGGCAGTTGGGCACCTTCTCCCATGAGATAGTAATAATCCAGTCCGGCCATGTCTGCCAGGGCATAGTAGCACAGATTCTGGAAATATGGACTAAAGAACTCTATGACTTTGGTGCCGGGACGACACCAACTCAGGTGGGTCAGCCCCGCACCATGTGGTGCAACCACTGCCTCAGCCTGTGCAAACAATGCAATCTGGTCTGCCAGCGGCAGATCTTCAAGACGGATCACGGCAAAGCCTGACGCCTCAACCAATGCTTCGACCGCAGGTCGGTTGGTCAGTTGACGAAACTTTGCACCGGCCCGACTGATGTAAATTCTTTTGGGTAAATCTGGTCTTGGACTGACGGCCCGACTGAATGAGGCCTGCAACCAGTCTACCAGCCATTTAGGTGGATTGGACACGCGACAGGGCGCACTCAGATACAGCAGGCGATCAGCCTGAATGTGTGGATGGGCCCGGTTGCTGATGATTTTCTCCATCGGCACCTCCAGCCATTCCAGCACTTCCCGGATGTATCCCTCTTCATTGCTGTTGATCACCAGCGCATCGATGTCATCCCAGCCAATCCCTGCCTGCTCCATCATGTGCAGCTTCGGCAAGAGGTCGGAGAAGAAGTGATAAAACTGTGAACCAACCACCGTGGTCAGTACCAAAGCAGTGCCTTTGATATGATGTGGTTGTCCAATGTTGATTTGCTCAAAAATGGCGTTGTTGCCTACTTCCCTGAAGGCCCCAAAACCATAGGATACATCGCCGATCACTTTTCCCTCTTCACTCAAAATGGCAATACAGGGCTGCCGTTGGATCTGATTGACTTTTACCCAAACCCGTCCATTGGGGATATCCAGGAGGCAGGCATCATCGCCCTTATGGACATAAGCTTCCTGAAAGACCCAGTGGACTTTTTCATCCAAGGTTCCAGGCGGACGTCTTTCGATATATTTTCCAGGAATGATGCCTCTGAGTTGTCCATTTTCTTTTTTTGCCCACTCTTCTGGATGTTTGTATGAACCAGTGGGGAGAAAAGGATCCCCTAAACCAAATATGCGGAGCATCGCCACCCACCTGCGGCGCAGGCTGCGGAGTCCGAGGGTCAGTGCCTTCTGAAAAGGCCGGACCATTGGACGAAGGATGGTTTTGATGCGCTTTTTCATTTCCGGCTCTGCCGTACCGGTTCGAGGCTGCGACGGTAGGCTTCAATTTCTTCGTGATTCTCAATAAAACTTTCGAGAGAACGTGGGGTGACCGGCTTGAGCTTCGTTTTGGGCTGACTGACCGCTACGTTGAGATACTCAGACAAATTCTGGAGTGTGTCCGTATGGGCTTCGGCATCCATCAAATGGCGCTCATATCCCAAAGCCAGATGCGGAATGCCATCCAGCAATTCCGCTTCAAAGTTTGCCTGCGAACGCAGACCATCCACCCATTCAGATAGTTCTGAGACTTCTACCCGGATCATTTTTTTGTTGTCCTTGTCGCTGGTGTTGTGAAACTGGTCCCGTTTGCGGACATAGACATTGGACAAGGCCTGTCGGAAGAGGTCTTCCCGACGCAGATAAATGATTTTGTAGCCTTCCTCATGCAGTCTTTGGAGAAAGTTACTCTGTTTTTCACGCGGCACATTGAGGACTTTTCCCATGTGATAGGTCAGCAGCTTAAAGCCGTAGACCGGACGATTGCCGAGCTTCGCCCGGAAATTGAGATAGCGCCAGGGATTGGCGACACGACGATGATAGATCTCATTGTCGCAGAAAATCTCCGGACTGCTGTTCAGTAAACTCACCAGCAAGGTACTGCCCGAGATCGGAAGAGC
>JBCBZF010000201.1:0-8080 GCA_039815525.1 Bacteroidota bacterium
ATGGCTTTCATCCATGACCATGGTCAAGCCTTTCAGTTCAAAGACCTGATCGAATTCATTCTTTTCATCAAAATCAAGGACATAACTCAGTCCGGAACAGCCGCCTCCTTTCACCCCGACCCGCAAAACCATTTCGGGACCAATGTTTTCTTCTACCCGAATATTTTTCAGGGCTTCAGCAGCACTATCAGTCAGCTGGACGGGGGCTTTTATCACTTCTGCCATATTCACTGTTGGTATTGAATTGGTCTCGCTAAATTTTCATGTAAATTTACGTAAAATCAGGGACTTCTGTTTCCGCCAACCGATGGATATGCTTTTCTCAGAATTTCCTGCTGTCTCCAAAGAAGAATGGCTTGAAAAAGTCCGGTCAGACCTGAAAGGGAAAAGCCTAGACCGATTAAACTGGACAGCAGAGGCGGGGGTGACACTGCCGCCATTTTTTACCCGCTCAGACCTCTCAGATGCTGGAGTGGATGTAAAGGAAAAACCAGCTGTTTTTCCTTTCAAACGCGGGAATCTTTTTCAGGAAGATGGCGCTGACTGGCAACTGATACAAGAAATCCATGCCTATCGACCCGAAGAGGCGACGGCTCGCATTGAGGAAGCCAAGATTGCCAATGTTGGTGCATTTTCCCTGGTGGGCAATGATGGTAAAAATCTTCGAATACTTCTGGCGGACATTGATCTGACGCAGCATGCGATTCATCTGGACTTTACAGAGGCGCCAATTCTGCTGAGTTCAGAATTGATCCTGACCGCAAAACGGAAAGGAGTATCCCCACGGATGATTACAGGTACGCTTCACAATGATCCGATTGGAGCCCAACTGAATCATGATCCTGGTACGCCCATTGGCCTCAAGGCAATTGTTGCATGCGAAGGCGGCTTGCTGAATTGTCAACACCTTCCATGGTTTCGGGCACTGGGCTTAGACATGGGATGGGTGGAAAGCTTTGGTGGGACCCAGGTTCAGCAAATTGCTTTTGCACTGGCCAATACGGTAGAGTATCTGGAATTGTTCAAATTGGTTGAGTCTAAGCTTCGTCCGGAACAGATTCTCCATAATCTGGCTTTTACGTTTTCCATTGGTTCAAACTTCTTTATGGAAGTGGCAAAAGTGAGGGCTTTTCGGTCTCTTTTCGCCCTGATGATTAAATCTATGGGCTTTGATCAGGCTGAGTTACAATCGCCTTTTATCATCGGACGCACTTCACGCTACGAACAAACCATTTACGATCCCTACAACAATTTGCTGCGGGCAACTACCCAATCTATTTCGGCAGTGGTTGGGGGCGTCAATGGACTGATTGTGACGGCGATGGACCGACCCTATGCGTTGGAGAATGCCCAGTCTGCTCGTTTGGCCCGAAACATCCAGCACATGTTGAAGCATGAGTCATCTCTCGATCAGGTGATAGATCCGGCTGGTGGTTCGTATCTGACCGAGATTTTGACCGATCAGTTGGCCGATGAAGCCTGGAAGTTGTTTCAAGCCATTGAGAAGCGTGGTGGTTTGCGTGCTTGTATGGATCAGGGGCTGATGCTTCAGCTGTTAAGCAGCGCCAAAGAACAGGAAACCAAAGCACTGGCCAGGCGGAAAAAGATTCAGATCGGGATTAACCAGTTTCCCAATACCGACGAAAGCCTGACCACATCTGCCATTCGGGAGGAAGAGCGCCTGGCGGATGAGTACGAATCGCTGCGTCAATTGGCAGACCTCTATGCCGAAAAAAATGGCCGGAGATTACAAGCTGTCCTGGTGGCATTTGGTGATCTGAAGATGCGCAATGCCCGGACTGCTTTTGCCCGTAACCTCTTGGGGAGTGGTGGTTTTGCCATTGAAGAGATGGTGTTAACGCAATCTGCGGACAACATGATTGCCGCTCTAAGTGATCAAGCGCCACAAATTGTGGTACTATGTGCAGGAGACGAGAACTATTTGGCCGAAGGAAATGAATTGTTTGACAAGATTCGAACGAGCCTTCCCGGTGCGCAGATTGTTGTTGCAGGCAAAGTAGAAAGTCCTCCTGCTGATCATATGATCTATGCTGGTATGAATGCCCTCCAGTTTCTCACTGAATTGCTGTCAACTTTTTTGTTGTAAAATGCTTGCCCCCATGAGACCTGACTTCAGTAAAATTGACTATAAAAAGATTCCAAAACCGCTGTCTATCGCGATAGAAGGAACAGAAGAAGGAGGGAGAATATGGACCCCACCAGAAGGAATCGACATCAAATCTCTCTATGATCCTGCGGACTTATCCGGGCTGGAACATCTTGATTTCGCAGCAGGTTTGCCGCCCTTTTTGCGCGGGCCCTACAGTACAATGTATGTACAGCGTCCCTGGACGATCCGCCAATATGCCGGCTTTTCTACCGCAGAAGAATCCAATGCGTTTTACCGGAAGAATCTTGCCGCTGGACAAAAAGGTCTTTCGGTCGCTTTTGATCTGGCAACCCATCGGGGCTATGATTCAGACCATGAGCGGGTAAAAGGTGATGTGGGTAAAGCAGGGGTAGCAATTGACTCGGTGGAGGATATGAAGATCCTCTTTGACAAGATCCCGCTGGACCAGATGTCAGTGTCGATGACGATGAACGGCGCGGTGATTCCTATCATGGCTTTTTTTATCGTTGCCGCCGAAGAGCAGGGTTTAAACCCTGCCCAGCTGAGTGGCACCATCCAGAATGATGTGCTGAAGGAATTTATGGTGCGCAACACCTATATCTATCCGCCTGAACCATCCATGCGCATCATTGGCGACATTTTTGCCTATACCTCGCAACAGATGCCGCGCTTCAACTCTATCTCCATCAGTGGATACCATATGCAGGAAGCCGGGGCCACGGCTGATCTCGAACTCGCCTACACACTGGCCGACGGCCTGGAATACCTGCGGACCGGACTTAAGTCCGGCCTCAAAATCGATGCCTTTGCCCCAAGACTTTCCTTCTTTTGGGCCATCGGTATGAACTTCTTCATGGAGATTGCCAAACTTCGTGCAGGTCGCTTGCTCTGGGCGAAACTGGTCAAGCAATTTGATCCGCAAAACCCCAAATCCATGTCTCTGCGGACCCACTGCCAGACCTCTGGCTGGAGTCTGACTGAGCAGGACCCGCTCAACAATGTGGCCCGCACCTGTGTGGAGGCACTGGCCGCAGCCTTTGGGCATACCCAATCCCTGCATACCAATTCCTTTGATGAAGCCATCGCCCTGCCCACAGATTTTTCGGCTCGGATTGCCCGCAATACACAACTTTTCTTACAACATGAAGCAGGTATCACCAAAATGGTAGACCCCTGGGCTGGTTCATTCTATGTCG
Organism: Bacteroidota bacterium; assembly: GCA_039815525.1. Lineage (GTDB taxonomy): Bacteria > Bacteroidota > Bacteroidia > J057 > J057 > JBCAWW01. The sequence goes on from JBCBZF010000201.1 coordinate 3,328, forward strand.
AGAAACTGACTCATGAACTGGCCCACAAAGCCTGGGGATTGATCGAAGAAGTCGAATCCTACGGGGGCATGGCCAAGGCCATTGAAGAAGGCATCCCCAAGATGCGGATCGAAGAGGCGGCTACCCGTAAGCAAGCCCGGATTGATTCAGGCATGGACGTAATCGTGGGTGTTAATCGCTATGAAGTAGAAGCAGAACAAAGCTTCGACATTCGGGAGGTAGACAATACTGCGGTGCGGGAAAGTCAAATTGCGCGGATCAGGGAGTTGCGTGAGAAACGTGATCCCGTAGCCTGGCAACAAGCCATTGCGGCACTGGAAAAAGGAGCAGCTTCAGATGCCAATCTACTTGAACTGGCAATTCACGCGGCACGCGCCCGTGCAACTTTGGGGGAAATTTCCGATGCGCTGGAAAAAAGTTTTGGCCGTTATCAACCCGTTATCCGTGCTGTATCAGGTGTGTATGTACAGGAAGCCATGAAAAGTAAATCTCTGGAGGAAGCCCAGAAACTGACGGACCGTTTTGCAGAAGAAGACGGTCGCCGACCACGTATCATGGTTGCGAAAATGGGGCAGGACGGCCATGACCGAGGTGCCAAAGTGATTGCAACTAGTTTTGCAGATCTCGGATTTGATGTGGACATTGGGCCTTTGTTTCAGATGCCATCTGAAGTTGCCATGCAGGCCGCAGAAAATGATGTCCACATTGTGGGCGTATCCAGTCTCGCTGCCGGACACAAAACCCTAGTGCCTGAACTGATACAGGAGCTTCAAAAAATTGGCCGGGAAGATATATTGGTTGTCGTGGGAGGCGTGATTCCGCAAACAGATTACGACTTTTTGCGGGAAGCCGGAGCCGCTGGGATTTTTGGTCCTGGAACGGCCATTCCTGAAGCAGCCGTCGAGATATTGAATCAACTCTTAGCAGAATAATGAAGAAAAAGGTTTTGGTAGCCACCGGAGGTGGCGATTGTCCCGGCCTCAATGCTGTCATCCGCGCCATAGTCAAACGCGCCGCCCAGGAAGAAGATTGGGAAGTATATGGTAGCATTGAAGCCTATAACGGGCTCTTGCTCAACCCCAGAGAAATCATTCGCCTCGATGAAGCCGCCGTCGGCGGGATTCACATCCGGGGTGGAACCATCATTGGGACCACCAACAAAGGCGACCCCTTTAACTTTCCAATTACCCAGGAAGATGGCAGCATTAAGTTGGTGGATCGGTCAGATGAGATGTGTGACATCTGCCATGAACTGGGTTTCGATGCCATTATCAGCATCGGCGGCGACGGTTCACAAAAGATTTCTCAAAAATTTTTTAAAAAAGGCCTCAACATCGTCGGTGTACCCAAAACCATTGACAATGACCTTTCAGCAACTGATGTAACCTTCGGTTTTAATACTGCCGTCCAGGTTGCAACGGAAAGTTTCGATAAGCTCGTTACCACCGCTGAGAGCCATAGCCGGGTGATGATCATGGAAGTTATGGGCCGGGATGCTGGCTGGATCGCCTTGCATGCTGCCATTGCCGGGGGGGCAGAAGTATGTCTCATCCCGGAAGTTCCTTATGACATCCAAAAAGTAGAAGCGCGCATCCGCAGCCGGTTTAGCCAAAGACGTGGTTTTGCCAATATTGTGATCTCCGAAGGTGCCAAACCCAAAGATGGTTCTGTCTTCACCAACGAGACGGGCGAAGCGGGTTATCAGCACAAACGTCTGGGAGGCATTGGCTTTCGCCTGAAACAGGAATTGATCGATATCGGCTGCAAAGCCAGTATGCGGGTTACCGTTCTGGGCCATTTGCAGCGCGGCGGAACGCCCGTTGCCTATGACCGGATTCTGGCCACCCAATATGGCGTAAAAGCTTTCGAAATGGTATTGGAAGGAAAGTTTGGTCGCATGGCTGCTTTCCGCAACAATACCATCACCGATGTCTCTCTCAAGGAAGCCACTGAAACCTACCATGTGGTCAGCCCGGATTCCTATCTGGTCAAAACCGCGCGAGGCATTGGCATCAGTCTGGGAGATTAATCGTGGAGAGAGGGGAGAGTTAGGAAAATAATTTGCGGACAACTCGCCCCTCGCTTCACGCTCCTCTTTTCTCTCCCCTTACACCTGACACCTCATCTCTTTCCTCACATGAATCCCGTAAGCTTTAATTTCCCCACCATTGTTCGATTTGGCGTAGGCGTGATCAAAGAACTGGCTGCTGATCTCAAAGCCGATGGCCTCAACAGTCCGCTCCTGGTAACCGATCCCAAAGTCGTCAAACTGCCATTTTTCTCAGAAATTGTTGATGATTTGAAAGCAGCTGGTCTGCACGTTTCTGTCTTTTCTGACATCCACTTTAATCCCATCAAATCAGACGTTCTCAAAGGCGGGGAAGCCTACCACCTGGGGATTTGTGATTCCATCGTCGGGATTGGTGGCGGCGCACCAATGGATGTGGCCCGTGCCATTGCCTTGCGCATCAATCACTATCGCGACCTCTTTGATTATGATGATCTGATTGGGGGAGACAAATTTGTTACCGAGCCCATCCCGCCCTTTTATACCGTTCCGACTACCTCAGGTACCGGGAGTGAAGTGGGGCGTTCTGCCATCATTTCTGAGGATGATACCAAGCGAAAACGCATTTTGTTTGCCCCCACACTGATGGCGCGTAAAGTATTTGCCGACCCTGGTTTAACCTTCAGCCTACCACCTCATGTTACGGCTTCAACGGGCATGGACGCCCTCACCCACAATATCGAAGCATTTTTGGCGAAGAACTGGCATCCAATGGCCGATGGCATTGCCCTTGAAGGTGTCCGTCTGATCATGACTTCTCTGGTGAAAGCTTTCAATGAACCCGATGATGCCGAAGCTCGCTCCAATATGATGGTGGCATCCATGATGGGGGCAACTGCATTTCAAAAAGGATTGGGAGTTGTCCATTCCCTGGCCCATCCGCTGTCCACCTTATTGGATATGCACCACGGTTTGGCCAATGCCATTAATCTGCCCTATGGCATGCAATTCAATTATGAAGGCTTCGAGGAACGCTTTGACCGTCTTGCGGTTGTCATGGGCATTCCCGGAGGGGATGGGACCAAAGTCGCAGACACTTTATTTGACCTCAATCGTGCACTGAACATTCCCCTAAAACTCAGTGAGGCAGGGGTGAAGGCAGAAAACCTGGCGGCACTTGCAGACTTAGCCATTGCCGATTTTGCCCATCCCAATAATCCCAAGCCTGTAAGCCGGGATGATTTTCTGAAGTTGTATCAAAAGGCGCTTTGATGGAGAGAAATATTTGGTTGATTCTCCTGTTGGGGTTTGGTCTAATTGGATCCTCCTGCTTTGGGAGGAAAGATGAACGGCAAGTGAAAGTAGAGCAAATGCTGTCCAAGGCAAATAATGGAGAGCTGATTGTTATGCAGTCGATTGCTCAGGAGTTGAGATCGAGCTATCCTGATGACTATCTGGTTTGGGAATCAATTGGCGGGGCATATACACTTGCCAATATGCCTGATTCTGCCTTGTATTATTTAAGCGTTGCAAGAAAGGCAAACCCTGAGAAATTTATCTCCTACTTTCAACTGGCAGCTGCTTATTACGCCAGTGGAGATTTTGAGCAGGCGGAGAGATACATTCGGACCGAGCTGAAAAGAAATGGAGAAACTGCAATGTCCGAAAATATTTATGGCTTAATTCTTATTGAGAAAGAAGAATATCCAGAGGCAATTGTGCATTTTCAAAAGGCTATTCGGGCAGATGAAACCTATGCCTACCCATACAACAATTTAGGCTACGCATACTTGCGGATGAAGGAATTGGGAAAGGCCCGAACCAATATTGTGAAATCGCTTGAATTGGACCGGGACAATCCCTGGGCCTGGCGGAATATCGGGTATTTACAAATTGACACGGGTGAAATAGAGAATGCCTGTAATTCTTTTCAGCAAGCTCTGAGATTGAGCATTCCCAATACAAGTATGGATATCGGTGATGAGCTGGATTCCTTGAATTTGAAGTACTGTATCGGAAAAACTATTGCGCCTTAAACACTTTCTGTCCAATCAAATTCACCCAATTGTCTTCACTCACACCCATCAAGGTAAAGGTATAATCGTTGCCCTCTGCCAACATAGGTGGTGGATTCACATCCCGAATGTTCAGCACCACATTGTCCAAACTGTAAAACTGAAAGAAGCGATCAAAAGTATAGGTGCCGGACACCAGATTATCAGCCGCATCGCTCACTACCTGAAAGTAAATGGCGTTCTCCTCAATCTGTCCGTCTTCCCAGCTAAAGCGCGGTTCAGTAGGTTGAGAAAGATCGATGCTGACATTTTGGGGTAAAAATTCGGAGGCTTTGGCTGCATCTTTCAAGCGAATGGCATTGCAAATGTGAAGCTTGCCTTCTGTAAAGTATGTTACCCTTCCCCAGCGTTCTCCGCCGGTGGCGGCCCGCTTGAAGCGCATCAGATAACCGTTAAAAACAGGCTCTAACGCCAGATCAACTGATTGATACGCCTCAAAATTATCCCAGTCGGACAGGTCCGGGGTTTCGAAATAGCGAAATTCACTCGCTCCTTCGACCGGAAGAAAGAAAATAGAAACTGGGGTTTGGGGATCGTCCAGAAAACCTACCTGCCCGCCGGCTGCGCATGCGATGAGTGTATCCGTTAACACCCGGTCCTCATTCTCGGCAATAAATGCTGCCAAACTATTTGGCTGAAAATCATTCTTTTGACACGCAAACAGCAAACA